>JAVWLC010000006.1:0-17137 GCA_036638175.1 Raoultibacter sp.
GACATCGCCCACTACATCGGTCAACAAGGATGCAAGCCAGTAAGCGGCGTACGTAGCCGCAATATCGAAGAACAGCAACAGGGCCGTTCGTTTTGTGACGTGAAAGTCCATACCGCCTTGCTTTCAGCGAAAAATGTGTTTGGTTTCAGAATGCCAACAGGTTTTAAGGCCGTTGGAGTATTGTACACAAATCAACTACCATGGAAAGCTACCGAAACGGTTTCAGGAGTTCACTACATGAATACTACAGCCACGTCATCGGAGTTCAGTTCAACACCGAACGTATCTGCACACAATCGCACGCACCAACCAGCTCGCGAACACAACATCAATGCCATCGTTGCGTTTTATGAAAGTGGCGCAAAGGACACCGTTGGTGAGATCGGAATCGAACTCGAACATATCATCGTGAAGGCTGACGGACTACAACCCGTTTCATACAGCGAAAATCATGGTATCGAATGGGTTCTCGAGCAGTTACTGCCCGAATACCCCAAGCCAACGTATGATTCCGAAGGCGATCTGTTGGGATTGTTCCGACAAGGCGAAGCCATCACACTTGAACCTGCAGCTCAGCTTGAACTTTCCGCTGGCCCCTTCAGGGATCTCGCTACAGCCGAAGCAGCTTTCCTCTCGTTTGAGAGCACGCTTGAAGACATTCTTGCACCTGCTGGACTTGAGGCACTCACGCTTGGCTATCACCCCACCGCACGAGCAAGCGAACTGGAACTCATTCCTAAGCGTCGATACAAATTCATGAACAACTATCTGAGTGAAGTTGGGCCTTGGGGTCCCCGCATGATGCGAGGAAGCGCCTCAACACAAGTGTCTATCGATTATGCAACCATGGATGACTGCCTGCGCAAGTTTCGCTTGGCATATGCGCTTGTGCCGATTATTTCATTGATCTGCGATAACTCTCCGATCTTTGAAGGCGAAAAAAGGCCTCACGAGCTTATGCGTACCGAAGTTTGGGAGCACTGTGATCCAGACCGCTGCGGGCTGGTGCCTGGCGTTATGGACGAGAGCTTCAACCTTCGGAGCTATGCGGAGTACATCCTCGACACGCCCGCCATTTTGGTTCCCTGTAAGAAAAACGAGTGGTGCTATTCCGAAAAAACTTTTGGCGAAATCTACGCCGAAACACCAATGGAAAAGTCCGATGTTGAGCACGCGCTGTCGATGTTCTTTAACGATGTACGCCTCAAAACTTACATCGAGATCAGACCTGCTGATTCGCTACCTGTCCCCTACGCGATAAGCTATGCCGCCCTGGTGAAGGGGCTTTTTGCTACTGGCGAAACGCTTGCCGCGCTCGATGCGCTGTTTGCTGACGTGACTGCCGAAGACATCGACGCCGCTAAGGCGGCGCTCATGGC
Organism: Raoultibacter sp.; assembly: GCA_036638175.1. Classification (GTDB taxonomy): domain Bacteria; phylum Actinomycetota; class Coriobacteriia; order Coriobacteriales; family Eggerthellaceae; genus Raoultibacter. The sequence goes on from JAVWLC010000006.1 coordinate 1,380, forward strand.
TGCTGGCTACGATGCCGAGGTGTATAGCCGCCCCGTTGCCGAAATTGCCGACCGGTTGATGATGATCGCGAAGCTCGGACTGGTTGAAGATGAACGCCACTACCTTGAGCCGCTCGAGCAGTTGGTGTTCAACCGCGTGACGCTTGCTGATGTGACGGATGCAGAGTAGGCAAACATCTATCTAAAGCCATGCCCAACGTAATCAAGCGAGTTAGGGAAGCCCCCATAACTCGCTTTTTAGTAGAATCTAGTTTCGCGCATTTCGCCTTTTCACCTGCGTGTCAAAGCATTTTGACACGCGAAAGGCTGTCCATTTCCTCTTTGTCAAATCATTTTGATGGTAAGGTTGTTTTCGTCATGGCACCCTCATTTCATCGAAAGGACGCACGTGGAACTCGGTAGGCAGATCAATCAACTTCGGACCAAACTCGGACTCTCCCAAGAAGACCTTGCTGCAAAGATATATGTATCGCGGCAAACCGTCTCAAACTGGGAAACCGACAAAACGTATCCCGATGTAGAAAACCTGCTGCTCCTCAGTGTTCTTTTCGATGTAACTATCGATGAGTTGATAAAAGGAGATGTGGAAGCCATGAAAGATGTAATTTCGAACGACTACAAGACCATGAATGCCCTCAGTATCGGCGGTGTGATTATTGCAATTATGGGTGTCGTCTTGTTTTTCGGGGGCGTCGCCTACTGGAATTGGAGCCTGGCACCTTCCATCATCGTGGGCGTACTGGTCTATGGAATAGGAGTGGGCATGCTCGTAAAAGTCGAGCGCCTAAAAAAGCAGCACGATTTGGTTACCTACCGAGAACTTGTTGCCTTCGCGAAAGGTCAGCCCATTGATCGAGACAATAGCCACAGTCAACGCGCCCGCCAACACCGCTTACTCAAAGGAGTGATTGTCACTTTGATCGCGGCTGTTCTTGGCGGTATTTTGGGCTATTGCAGTTATGCGTTCGGACTCATAGGATAAGAAATACGTACAAAAATGGAACTGCCCGACGTATCCGATGCGTTTCAAGAAGCACACTCGTAACAGCCGCATAAGTATCGATGTAGTATTCTGACACTAACGCGATCTACGAAGCGACAGGACAAACATGGATAACAGCAACAAAATGGTGAAGGTTTCATACGTCGGCACCTTTGATGATGGGCATATATTCATCGATCAGACAAACCCGCCAATTGAGTTTCCCTGTGTCGATGGCTGGATGCCGCCAGCTTTTGTGGATACTGTGCGCGAAATGACTGTCGGCGAGACGCGAAACGTACGCGTTGGGGCTGATGAGGCATACGAAGAACATTCCGATGAGCGAGTTATCGAAGTTGTTCGCGAGAAGCTTCCCGAAGGGATCAAATTGGTTGTTGGTGAAATGATCAACCTTGAAGATCCAACGGGACAGACATTTCCCGCTCGCATTCTTGAAGTGACTGATGAGAAGGCTGTTTTCGACACAAATCACGAAGCTATCTGCAAAGCACTCAATTTCGAGATCACCTTATTGGGCGTAACGGATTTGTGACGAAGCGGCGCAGCTTGCACATTGCGCTCCTTTGCTCTTTAAGAGTTCAGGTAGACTAAACCTACTATTTTCTTTCGAAAGGAGCTCTTTCATGAGCAACGAAGGCAAGAAAGTCAAGGTTCATTACACCGGAACTCTTGATGATGGAACTAAATTTGACTCTTCAGTCGACCGTGACGAACCCATCGAGTTCGTCTGTATGGCAGGCCAGATGATCCCTGGATTTGACGCTGCTGTTAAAGAACTCGCCGTTGGCGAAACCAAGAAAATTCACATCCCTGCCGCCGAGGCATACGGCGAGTACAATGACGAATTGATCCAGCAGATTCCTGTTGCCCAGATCCCCAACGGCGATCAGCTCCCTGTTGGCCAGACCATTTACATGCAGGGCCCCAATGGTCAACCTTTCCCTGTATTCGTCAAAGAGATCACCGACGGCATCGCAACGTTCGACATGAACCACGAGCTTGCCGGCAAAGACCTCAACTTCGAGATCACGCTTGTGGAGATCGCTGACTAGCATCTAAGCGTTGTAAAATTCGGCATTCGCCGGATGATAAGGCTTGATCACAAAGACCCGCGTCCGATAATGGTACGCGGGTCTTTTGATGCTAGAATGATCCTCACTTAAATAGACTTCCAGACGCTACTTTGCTTACTTTGCCGCCTTTTTTAGAGCATCCTTTACGGCAGACTGAACGCCAGATGTTGTGATTGTTGCACCTGCGATGGCATCAACACCTGAACCTTGTGCTTCGAGAATCGATTTTGCATAGGTTCCGTCTGCGATTGCTTCGGCACCTCCACGACCAGGCGTCTCGCCGGGATCAGTAATTTCATCAACGGAGACAATACTCGACGAATCAACCGTGAGCGTAACGGCAATGGTGCCTCCCATTCCCTTGCCTTCGCCCGTATACGTACCAGGATTGTAATCTCGGGGACCATCCGAAATTCCTGCTTGACCGAGAGCATCAAGTGCGGCTGCAACAAGTCCGCCTGCCGTACGTGTAGCACCCGCTACCACATCAACATTTGCACTGTTCAACTCAACCATAGCCGCGGGCATCGTTTCCAAAGCTTTAGCGATCGGGAGCAAACCATCAGTTTCGTAGTGCTCCAAAACCTCAGCATTAGTGATCTTTTCGTTTTCAATGGTTAGACGCATAACGAGGGGAGCCTGCCCTTTGCCCTTACCTTTTCCAATATATTGGTTTGCTGCCGTCTCATACACTGACTCGGCGTATTCGGGCATATAACCCTGTTTGCCACTCAAAAGTGACTCACGATAATTGTCGTCTTTCTCTGCGGCAGCATTAGCGCCTGATATTCGTCCAAAAATCATGCCACCACCCAGGTTGCAAGCAGCCTGATACAGATTTGACCAAATATCGCCCAGCTCGCCCGCTTCATAGAGATGAGGGATGGGATTTCCTTCGGTATCCAAAACCTCTCCGCGCTCATTTCGGCGTGGACCACCTTGAGTATTACAGGTGCAATGCGTCAACGGGATGCCGTAATACGGTGGATTTTTGATTGCCTCAAGGTTTTTAGTGCGCCCAAACTGCGGATCACTTCCTGCTTCGCAGTACCCGTTATACGTTTCGACACTCTGAATCGCCTTTGCCGCAGCATCTTCACTCATACCAAGTTTCGCAGCCAAATCACCAATGGTATCCGCCTTGATGATCCAGCCTTTTTCGAGCTCCTCGGACCCGTCCTTCGACCACGATGAGTGAATTTGTCCTTGATCAAGTATTGATTGATCGAAAATGTAGTACATAGAATCAGGAAGCCAAGCATTCATATACATGCCGTGATTCCAGAGTTTGCCGTGACGCTGTCCTCGCCCAAACACGATGTCGTCTTCTTTCATGCGCGTGCCGTCGTCGCCAACAACAATGCCGCACGATGCTCCGTAGATCATGAAGACAAACGATGCTGTTTGCGTTTCCCAGTCGTAAAACTCTCCATTGGTACTTACGATGTTGGACATGTGCCACAGATCGGCTCCTACCGCTTGAGCCATCTTGATCCCGTCACCTTCGTTATACAAAGCCCTGCCGAGTGAAGGCCAAAATTTTCTTTGATTGTAGTCCTGCTGCATCTTTGGATTGTTTTCATAGCCACCGCAGGTTAGAACAACACCGTTTTTGGCCCTGATGGTAATGTCTTTCTCGTTTACCACAGCAACGATGCCATGAATAATTTTTGTCACGGGATCTTGAACGAGGCTTTTTCCTGGAGCCTCATACCAAACATCGATCGAATCTGACCTGCTGAGTACATTATTCTTAAGGAAATTATACGTTTCGCCATCGCCACCAAAGTTTGTTGGCTTATTAATGCCGTTGTTTCCATTGGTTGTGATCGGCGTAAAAGCCTCAACACCAGGAAATTCTGGAAACTCGTGGTAGTCAAACGGCGTTACGTTTGTAGCGCCGAGCGATTCAAACCAAGCTTTATTCTTCATCATTTCATCGATGTAGACATTGAGCATTGCATCTGACGGCGATTCGTATTCTCCGCGCAAGGTTTTGAAGTACGTTTGCATCTTCTCTTTGTCTTCCGAATAACAAACCCACTGCATACAAACGTTAGAGTTACCGCCAGCATATCCCTCTGGTGCTTTCTCCAAAAGCAAAACTTTTGCACCTGCATCAGCGGCAGTTATCGCGGTTGCCGCGCCCGCACCTCCGAACCCAACAACGACAACATCATATTCAGCATCCCACTCAAGATTCTGTTCGAAAGACGAGGCGTTCGAGTCGACTTCTCCACCTCCCGCTTTTTCACTCGTGCAACCCAACGTTACCGCACTCGCCCCCAACGCAGTGGTTGCAAGGGCTCCCTTCAAAAACGAACGTCGATCCATTGCATGATTTTTGAATCCCATCTTTTCCCCTTTTCCTCGTGAACAAAATCATCCCTATTGAAAAAATTCTTATGTGTGGATGACTCCCTGAAAGTACAGGAAAAGGATCATGTAGGAAAAACAGCAATTTTAAGGCTTCTGCTGCAATAAACGAGTTTACCTACCAATGCATGAGGGAGGCCTACAAAAATAATGAGTAGGTGTGCGGCATCTGGCACAACACGATGCTGCGCGCGATCAAGAGTCTACATATATCATAAGCTGCATCAGCGCTTGCCGTCTTCCGCAAGCGCCGCATCAGCATAAACAAGCTTTTCTAATACAAGTGGTAACGCAGGATTGGTATTCGACTTCGCATAAACCGCCGAAGCCGTAACAGTATAGGGGCCATCCGAAGGCCGAACGGCCTCGTATTGTCGCCTCTGAGACGTGATCGAATCTACTGAGTATATTTCATTGAACAGGCAAATACTATCCCGACTAACAGCAGCGTAGTATTCAAGCATACTTTGTGAGTACACCATATCAATTCGGAGCGGCAACTGCTTTTTCTGGAACAAATCTCGCACTGCATTAGGTAGAGCACCTTTGTTGGCAAACGACGGTATCGCTATTTTGAACGAAGCTATGTCACTGAGTGTCGGATTAGCAATGTGAAGGATTGGATGATTTTCGGGAACGCCGAAGATCAAGGGAAATGAATTTGATACTAGTGGCATGCACGCAATTTCATCATCCTCGATACAAGGAGATGCACCTTCAAATACGATCTCTCTCGAGAACCCGATATCAATAAGTCCCTCAATAACGAGCTCGCGATCGTCTTGATTCTTAGAAGTAAATTCAAACTTGACGTTTGGACAAAATTCTTGCATCGACTCTATTGCGCCAGCTAAAACTCTGAAGAAGGAATCTGTTGGATAGCGCTTTACGGTGATAACACTTTGTGTTGAGGAAGCAATTGCGTCCACTTCCGCCTGCATTTCTTGTGTAATCGATAAAATTTCATGTGCATACCGAAGAAAAACTTTGCCGACAGGAGTCAATGTTAACGTAGTGGATCGATCAAAGATCCGCTGACCCAATTCCTTCTCCAAATTTATAATCCGACGACTGAGCGTCTGCTGCGACAAGTGATTTCTACGCGCAGCCTCGGAGATGCTCGAATAGGCAACCACGTCGGTAAACTCTTTGATATCCTCAATATTCATCGATAACCACCCCGCGCCCAGAATAGCACAAACAACAACCGACGGGCTGCTTTACCGCGAAAGACGACCCTCAGCGCACGTGCACTGCGAGAATAGTTTACGCCGAGAAAAACCTACAGCGGTTCGGCAGAAACGGTGATTTTGGCGAAATCGCTCGCGCCAGCAAGGTACGTCGGAAGGTCGAACGTGGTCGTGGTCTTAACACCGTCGATACACGAGCAACCACCGAGGCCAAACGAAAGGCGTTCTGCCCCGCCACGCAACAACTGCGCGTAAACATCTTCTTTCCCAAGGGGCGCGAACTTGAGTGGCGCGTATTCTACGAAGCCTGCATCTTCGAGCAGTGGCTTTGCATCATCGATCATGTGATCGATTTCGGTATCCGAAAACGCATCGGGGCCGACACAACGCTGGATGACGAGATGTGATGCAGAAAGACGCGTGAACTCAACAACCGAGCGACGGAAATTATCTGCTCCAGCTTGTTTGCTGCCAGCCGCAAGCACAATACCCAGCAAATCGTTTGCGTATGCGCGAAGAAAATGGTCGCAAATTACAGGAAGATCACCGAGACTGTCACGATTATTGAGTGCGGTGTAGCCAATCGGGGAAAGTGACATCATCTCGAAATCGAAACGCGTTACGCCAGCTCGCTTGAAAAACGGCATCGATGCGCCGCTGATATTCGCAATCGCGGCGCGCATGGTTACAGGTGCATCATCGGCAACCATGTAATGCTGCCGCAAAAGACGCATGGTATCAGATACGTCTTGGCCATTCGCCATTGATGCAAGACCCCCACCCCAATGCACTGCCGCTATTCGACAGTCGGCAAACTGCTTAGCGTTGGCAATCAGCTCCTGCTGCACGGCCTCAAGATATGCGTGCATGCGCAGAGTATTCCATCCTTCGATGATGGTCCTCGGGCAGTACGTGCACTTCTCGATGCAGAACGGCACTGAGAATTTCACGACGATATGACGCTGTTCCATAACTCTCCAATCAAGGGCGGACCGACCGATGAGGGGAGGAGGTCGGTCGGTCCGCGTTTCAACACGGGTGCTCATGTAACCATGAGCACCCAGCGGTTGTCATTACTTACGCGAGATCGTTGGCGGCGCACTCGCCCGCCACATAACCCGTGGTCAACGCAAAGCCACAGCTGTTGCCCGCAGTCGGCGTACCATACTGAATACCATAGCGATTGCCACACGTATTACCAGCAGCATAGAGGCCCGGAATCGGGGTTTTGGTGCCATCGGTGCAGCGATAATTCTCGTCGGTGTTCACGCCTGAAAGCATAACGAGTCCGTTGCTTGGCTGACCACCGGTGGTTCCGAAGCTTGCAAAGAATGGTGGGTCCTGAATGGGGAACAAGCACTGCGGATCGCAGCCCCAGTCGGTGTCACGGCCAGCTGCGCACAGCTCGTTGAAGTGAGCGACTTCTTTCAGGAAGCCTTCCTTTGCCTCGCCCGTATATCCCACGATGTCAGCGAGTTCTTCAAGCGTGTCTGCAGCCCACATGGTGGAGCTTTCGTTACCGAAGCGAGAGAAGGAACGTACGGGGAAGCCATCTTTACCCGTCTTGTAGGCCGCCATGTTTTCGCGAACCTCTTCAACCATGTAATCAGCGCTGCGGTCCATGGTCTCGTGGCCGTAGCCCTGATAGGAAAGGTACTTTTCCCAGTTAGCGTCAGTAACGTTAACGAGCAACTGCTCATCGGGGAAGGTGTCGAGATATCCGTTGGTTCCAAACTTGTACATGCTTTCGTTAAAGACACGCTTGCCCTCAGGACCAAAGCATGGCCATGCGCCACCAAAGGCAAAGCCAGGAGCGCCATTTTTGCCGATAGACATACCCGCACGCGGACCTGCTTCCATCGTGCCACCAGCCCACATGATCATGCGAATACCCGAGCCATCACGACCCATGCCGCCAATCAAAGCAGGGTTGGTGCGATCTCCGCCATACGACCACGAAAGGTTGCGCATGGAGTCGGAAAGGTCAAGACGCATGTCGGGGTTGCCGCCGTATCCGCCAGAACACACGATGACGGCCTTTGCGTTGATCTGCTGATAGTTTCCGTCGATATCCTTGAAGATGGCACCCGTAACTGCACCGTCAGAACCTTGCACGAGACGCTGTGCCTGGTAACCCCAATCAACCTTGCCGCCAAGCTTTTCAAGACTGCTATGGAGAGAACGAATAACGAAAGGCCACATATTGATGTTAGTGTCAGCATCGCGCCACTGTGTCATACCGATGAATGATTTCTGACCTGCACATTCGCCCGAGAAGTTATCGTTTCCTTTGTAGTTGGAAGTCTTTGCATACTTTTCGGTATAGTCAGCAGGAATATGCTTCGCAACCATCCAGTCAAGCATTTCACCCGAACGAAATGCGTAGTCGCGTACGATCTTGAGGTTGCAGTGCCCGAGCGCTTTGCGGACGTACTCGTTCATGATGTCGATGGGATCATACTCAGGTGTTCCTTTGTCGAGGAACAGCTTTGAGTTGTAGCAGGCCATGTCGCACGCATATTCGTCATACTCATTATAGGTCTGAGATTCTGCAAGAATAACGTTCTTGCCAAGCTCTTGCGCATGCAGTGCTGCAACGCTCCCCGCATTACCCGCGCCAATAACCAAGATATCGCACTCTTCGGTGCCCTTAATATCGGTGAGCTCAGGTGCGTCACCAAGCCATGCTGGCTTATTTTGCATAAACTCAGCGGGCGTAATTCCAAGAGGATCGCCGCCTGGTGCGAAAGCAAGAGCCCCGTCACCCTTGCTGATAATAAACTCCTCAGGAGTCGTTGGCGCAACGGCGCTTGGGTTCATATTGCGGTTAAGCGTCGACATCTGCGACATGATATCGTAGCTTCCAGCCTCAGCACTGCTGCCCGTAGCTGCATCAGCCGAACTTGCTGCGGTGTTTGCAGGCGAGCAAGCACCGAGTGTGCTGAGCGCGGCGACGCTCGCCGTGCCTGCTGCAACTCCTTTCAGGAAGTCGCGACGTGACCATGATTTGCGTTCTTCACTCATTGTTAACCCCTTCATGCGGTTGGTGTAAAAACCTTCTTCGGTTTCCAGTTGTTCCCTCACAACTCTTCACCTACAATAGATTTCGGGGAATATTTCGAGTATCACTGAAACTGATGATTTCGCGTTATACCTGATAAATAGTGCTATTTTCGACTGAGGGAGCAATTGATTGAATCCGCGATGGATGGTGAGGGCTCAGCAATCTTGGGATGCCCGTTTCCCGTATATCGCTTTTCCGCTTCCTTTTTTGGGTGCTGGAGCACTGTTTGCCGCTTTCCTCAATGCGCTCCATAACTACCAAGTTCTTGACGCCATGGGCAGACCCGCACTATTTCCATTTATTGATGGGACGTTTGGCGGAGCGCTTGTTTTTGGTATCGCATTCGCCTTGGTTTCGATGCTGGGAGCGAGATACGAACATGGCTTTCTGCTGCATCGCAAACGCATTGCGCTGCTTGTTTCAATTATCTGCATGCTTGCAGGATGTGCGTTTCTGATTGGTGTTGCAGTAGCTCCCGATGTTATGCCGCCTCTGATGTATTCACTTTTTGGGACCATGTTTGGCATCGGCACTATGACAGCTGCGTTTCTTTGGGGTGCTGAATTTTCACGCCTCGAACCGCAAAGCGTTCTCTTTGCGTCTGCGGCGGCTTTTGGTTTCTCATGTCTTTACAACGTCACCGCTGAGCTGATGCATAGCTCAATTGCAAACTATGTAGGTTGCGCATTGCTCGTGATTTTGAGCGCATTGCTCCTACCGATCGCAACGAAACTCAATGACGCCAGTGAAGCTGGTAGTTCTGGTGTCACAGCAGATTCGATGGTCAACGACAACGTTGCTCAACTCGATAGTTCACAACCAACGAACGATACCAACGTGGCGACAGCCAAGCTAACGGGAAAGCAAAAAGCCCTTTCAGCAGCAAAGCAACTCTGGATGCCCCTGGTGGGCGCCTTGCTTGCTACGTTTATTTTTGGGCTTACCTGGGACCCTACTGCATCAAGTATGCCAATCTCTAACGAATTTTTGACAGTAGTGCTGCGCTCGCTCGCAGGGCCACTTATTACGGTAGCCATTATCATGGGCGCGGTGATACATAAACCCGATTCTTCAGTCTTGCGCGTTGTGCAGTCAGCACTCTTCCCTATCGCTATCGCATTCTTGCTCGCGCTTCCTACCATCAACAGTGATGACCTGTACGTTTCGGCTCTGACAGGTTTGCTCGACAAGGCAAGTTTCTCCGTCATCATCGTGAGCATTTGGACAGCCATTACCAACACGTCGCGCACGGCCCAGATACCTGCTCACATTTTGCTCCCACTGTGTCTTGGGGTGCTGGGCGGCAGTTCCTTTTTGGGGCTGAACCTCATTCATGTCATCGGAACGAATGGGCAAACACTCTGCCTCGTGCTGTTTGCAATCTACCTCGCATTAATTGCTACATCGTTTGCAATCAACACACGCACCGAAAAAGCCAGCGTCGTTGCGGAGAATCCAAGCCCCCACAAATCTATCCAGCAGCGCAGCGATGAAATAGCTGCAGAGTACAAGCTTTCCCCACGAGAAATTGAAGTGTTGTATCTTTTGGGTCGAGGATACAATCACGGATACATTGCCACACGACTCTTCATCTCGGAAAACACGGTGCGCACGCATGTGCGACACATTTATTCCAAGCTCGAAATCTCTTCGCGTGAAGAATTAATTGAGTTGATTGACGGGGATAGCAATGGCTAATTCCAAGCTCTTGACTCAACTCGAGGAATTGAACCCGCCTGAAACTGAGCTCTGTCTTCCGCTTCTCGTCCATATCTCTACACAAGCTCAAACACTACAGCACGATATGCGCAAACCGATATTCTGGGTTCAAAGCTTGGTGCTCGATGAAGAAAACGACAACCTCTCGACAATCATCATCCTTTAGATAGTAAAGCGTAAAAGGCGTGTCGGGCACAGGAATCGATCTACAAGGAAAAGGAGGACGAGCCGCTCGATACATCGGATCGTATGGCTTACCAATATCGGGAAACGAGGCAAGAACTTCGCGATACCCATCGATCTTCTCATAGACACGCTTACTTGTTACCTGCTCGACAATGAAGTCTATGACGTATTCGGTATAGATAACCGTATACTCCATGAACTAGACCCAGCCCTTTAGTTTGCGTATTCGCGCATCGGCCTCATCCGCTGCTTCTACTCGACCTTGCTGAAAATCTTCATATCCACGCATGATTCCTTCGTAAACGCGCATTTCACGAGCATGTACTTCATCACGAAAAGACATTGCGCGATCAAACGCTTCCGCATCCATTACCACAAGAGAAGATGCGCCATTTTTGGTCAAGTAAATCGGCTCTTGCATTTCTTTTAGCTCAGCAATGAGCGTATTTTGATTTCGGTTAAACTCAGAAAGCGATCTTATTTTTGGCATAGCGTTCATCCTTTCCTTGCGAATTAGATTATCACAAACTGAACCAATGCATGATATTTACTGTAAATTTTACAAATTGACATTATCGCTCGCCCAGACAGTTCATTAGAATCAAGCGCTTTAGGCAAACCTACCATTGGCTTAAGAATGAAATATTTAGCGTTCAACCACTTGGGAGCGCGAACTCACATGAACTTACTCGGCTTCACGTTCTATTTGGTATAAATGTGACTGATGCGAGTCTTCAGCGTGCTCTTGTCAAAAGGCCAGACTCCCATGTGGATGTCTGGCCTTTTACATAAGGCTTGCTGCGCCCTTTTATTTTCTTACCGCGGTGCTACCCGCGCACCTCAGCACCTGTTGCACCTGATACTTTCTTGACCAGACGCTCGTGGGCTTTGTCAACTTCTTCGCTGGTAAGCGTGCGGTCTTCAGCGCGATACGTAAGCGCGTAAGCCATGGACTTCTTGCCCGCGCCAACTCGTTCGTCATCGCGATAAACGTCAAAGAGCTCGGCTTTTTCGAGAAGCTTGCCTCCTGCTGATGTCATACACTGAACAAGTTTCTCATGCGTCACATCTTCGTTGACAACAAAAGCAACATCCATTGCAACCGCAGGGAAAACAGGAACGTCAACGTAGTCGCGCGAAGGCTGGCTTGCCTTTATGAGCGCATCCAGGTCGAGCTCGAAAGCCACAACAGGAGCAACGGCCTCATGCGCATCAACAGCCAGCGGATGCAATTCGCCAACCCATCCGAGCACGGTGCCGCCCGCAAGAACTTCAGCAGCACGACCAGGTTGCAAGTGCGGCGCATCTTCTGCCGTCAGCGCCTTGAAGCGAATTTTCGGAATGGCCAACTCGCGCACGAGATTTTCAACAGCACCCTTGCCATCGAAGAAGTCAAACGGCTCGGGCTTTTCGTTCCAAGCAAGATCCTTCATGGCTCCCGCAAGCACGCCTGCAAGCTTCTTCTTTTCCTTGGGCTTTTTGCGACCCTCGGCACCAAAGAACACAACGCCAATCTCGTAGAGCTGGATATTCTTTACGCCATGACTTTGGTTGTAAGCAACAGAGCGGAGGAGTCCAGGGATGATGCTTTGGCGCATGATGGACTGCTCGGAATTCATCGGGTTGATGAGCTCAACGGGACATCCCAAATCGTCGGTTTTCATGCGGAGTCTCTCAAGCGCAGAAGGCTCGGCGAAGGAGTACGTCATGGTTTCGTTCAAGCCACTCGCACGCATGCTTGCATGGATGAGTGCGGTTTTCTGCTCGGCTACGCTGCGTACTCATGCCATAAAGACGCAAGACCTCTTCGTACAAATCGATTTCGCGCTCGAGATCAGGACGGAACGTCGGCGTTGAAACGGTAAGCTCGTCGGCATCTGCTGCGCCAACAACGCAGCCTAAGCGTTCGAGAATGTCGATCACATCTTCACGCGGGATTTCTGCACCCATCATCGCGCAGAAACGCGGAATACGAAATGCCAGCTCATGGGGCTCGGTCTTGACAGGCCACACATCGATCATGCCCTCGCACACCGTGCCGCCCGAGACCTCAGCCAAGAGGGCTGCGGCCATATCGGCATTCCATGCAATCGGGTTATCGTCGACGCCGCGCTCGTAGCGCATGGAGGCCTCGCTGATGAGCCCAAGGTTGCGACTCGTGCGGCTTGTGTGCGCGTTGCTAAACGTCGCCGCCTCAAGAAGCACGGTCGTGGTGGCATCGGTAACCTCGGTCTCAAGCCCGCCCATAACACCCGCAAGCGCAATGGCTTGCTCAGGCGTGGCGATAACAGTCATATCAGAAGTGAGATCGCGTTTTTCGCCATCAAGAGTGGTGAGCTGTTCGCCATCTTTTGCGGGACGAACAATAACGTGGGCTTTGCCATCTTCGCCTGCAAGCGTATCGAAGTCGAAGGCGTGAAGCGGTTGGCCTAGCAGGAACAGGATGTAGTTCGTCACGTCAACGATGTTATTGATGGAACGGGCACCCGAAGCAGTTACACGCTCGACAAGCCAATCGGGGCTTGGTCCCACTTTTACGTTTTTGATAACGCGGGCGGTATAGCGCGAACATCGCTCTTCATCAGCGATTTCAACCGTAGCGAGACCACTTGCGGGCTCATCGGTTTCAACCAACTCATACGTTGGATACGTGACCGATTCGCGATACATCGCGCCCACTTCGCGCGCCATACCAACAACCGAAAGGCAGTCGGGGCGGTTGGGGGTGATCTCAAGATCAAGCACGGTATCGCCCATCTGCATATACTCAGCAAACGGAATGCCAACGGGTGCGTCTTCAGGCAGGATCATGATGCCATCATGATCCGAGCCAAGCCCAAGCTCGCGCGACGAACAGTTCATGCCGCAGCTTGCCACACCCCGCAGCTTCGACTTCTTGATCGTGAAGTCACCAGGTAAAACGGCGCCAATCATGGCAACCACAACGTGATCGCCCGCATTGAAGTTCTGGGCGCCACACACAATCTGCAGCGGCTCAGGATTGCCCTGCGCATCAAGATTTAGCGCGCCTACATCGACCTGCGTTACCCACATATGATCGGAATCAGGGTGCTGATCCTTCGAAATAATGCGCCCCAAAACCACGTGATCGAAGTTTTCGCCAAGTTTTTCAACGCCCTCGACGCCCGTGCCCGTCAGATCAAACCGATCGCACAGCGCTCCGAGGTCCTGAGGGGTTTTCACATATTCATTGAGCCATTTCAGAGATAGTTTCATTGGTCCACTTCCTTCTAGAACTGACGCAGGAAGCGCATATCGCCTTCGAGGAGCATGCGCAAATCGGGTACGTTGTATTTGAGACACGCTACGCGCTCGACACCAACGCCAAACGCAAATCCCGAATACTCATCAGGGTCAATGCCGACATAGCCGAACACGTTCGGGTCAACCATGCCACAACCAAGAATCTCAAGCCAGCCAGTGCCTTTACAGAAACGGCAACCCGTGCCGCCGCAGATGCCGCAGCTCACGTCAACCTCAGCGGAAGGCTCAGTAAACGGGAAGTAATGCGCACGGAAGCGGGTTTTGCGATCAGGCCCAAACATTTGCTTGCAGAAGTAATCAAGCGTGCCCTTAAGGTCACCAAACGTGATGCCCTTATCAACAACAAGGCCCTCCATCTGGGTAAACTGTGGGAGGTGACTGGGATCAGCAACATCGCGACGATAGACTTTGCCTGGCGCAATCACGTAAATGGGTGGCTCCTGGTCCTCCATTGCGTGCACCTGAACGCCTGACGTCTGCGTGCGCAGAAGGACCTCAGATTCGCCTCTAACGTTTGCAATGTCACCCGAGAGATCGCGTACGTAAAACGTGTCAGCAAGTCCGCGTGACGGGTGATCAGCGGGGGCATTGAGCGCCTCAAAGTTATAGTAATCGGTCTCAACCTCAGGACCTTGCGCCACCGAATATCCAATGCCGAGAAAGATCTCAGACATCTCATCGGCAATGCGGTTAATGAGATGGCGCGTTCCCATCTGTTGCGCTCGACCAGGAAGAGTTACATCAACCGCGCTCGCGCCAATCTTCTCTGCGAGCTCCGCCGACGCAAGCTCAGCCTTGCGTGCTTCAAGAGCACCCTCAACCGCAACGCGAACTTCGTTGGCGGTCTTTCCAACCGATGCGCGCTCCTCAGCAGGAACGCTTCCCATCGAGCGAAGATATCCTGTGAGCGTTCCAGATTTGCCAAGCACGCCGATGCGCACCTGCTCAAGTGCAGCCGTCTCGGCGGCCTGCGCGATGGCGGAAAGCGTTTCGCTCTTAAGCGCCATCAACTCGTCTACTACTGCCATGTATCTGCCTTTCTGTCACGGCGTCCAATCATCTTCCCGCGCGGGTCGATGTTTGGGCATAAAAAAGAGCCTTATCCATCCTTACATCCAAGGACGAGATAAGACTCTCGCGGTACCACCTCGGTTGGCAGCCAACCCATTCGCCTGAAGCGAACCCGATTTATGCTTACCCACTCGTTTGTCCTGTAACGGGAACTCCCGACGAAACCTACTGGAATCGGCACTTGCCAACCGTTCAATTTCGCTGCTGGTAAAGTGAATCATCACGCATGCCGTCGGACTCTTTCAGCCAGTGAAGTCCTTCTCTGATGGCGTCATGGTCTCGTGATGCTGTCTTCGTCATAGCATTTCGATATTCATGTTGTAACGCGCAAGTATAACGCATTCTTGCAGAAAAGTGAGCAAACACTTTCAGGAGTCAGAAGATCAAATGTCGCCTTGCGCAAAGCCGCCAAAAGGAGTCGAAAGCATTCGAGGCCTTCGACTCCTTTGATGTAGTAACTTTAAAGTGCCGTTGTTATGCTATTGGCTCTTCCTTAGCAACGTTTTGACCAGCAACTCTTCCTTGCGTCATAGCGCACAGAACGGTTGCGCCCGCAGCGCAGTTCCACTCGCACACTACGCCAGCGGCGTAAAGACCAGGAATGGGTTCGGTGAGGCTTTCTCCTTCACCTGCGGCAACCTTGAGCCTCAGTGCTTGAGCGTTCGCGTTTGTCCTGAAACCACCCATGGTTACTGACGAGCTCTGGGTAATTGTTGCTGCATAGAAGGGACCCGTCATAGGAATCAGGAATTCAGGAGCACGACCGAAGTCCTCATCTTTTCCTGCTTCAC
>JAVWLC010000006.1:17147-22634 GCA_036638175.1 Raoultibacter sp.
AAATCCGTTGTAGCGATCAACTGTAGCCTTAACCTTAGCAGGATCGAGACCAACCATCTGGGCCACTTCTTCAACGGTATCAGCAGTTGCCCACTTGAGCGGACGAACCGCGAGTATTCCTTCAAGCTCGGGAGTTTTCGACACCAAAGCAACAACTGGCTTGCCCTGCTCTTTGTGCTTACGAAGAATAGCACGGTGACCCATGGGGTTCTCGTAAGGCGTCTCTTCGTCGAAGAAGCGCTCGCCGTTTGCATCAAGCCACAAACCGTGCAGACGCTCGTAGTAGTTCCAGTTAACAACAGAACCCGTGTCACGTCCCACAAGCGAAGACAAAAGTGGGATGTCGGTAACGCGGGACATAAAGGCGCCAACGCTAATACCCATAGCCAAGCCGTCGCCTGTCGCCCCAGGGTTTGAACCTGGCTGAACATTGACTGCTTCGGGGTTAATGGTACCCAGAACAGCAGGGCTTCCAGAATAGCTACCGGTAGCCATTACGACACCCTTTTTCGCCTTGATGCGCATTTCGCCCTTGTTCGACGTAGCAACAACACCAATGACACGACCTTCTTCGTTGGTCAGCAACTCGCTAACAGGCGTTTCCTTCATGGTTTCGACGCCGGCTTTATCGGCCGACTCTGAAAGCACGCGAACCATCTCTCCGCCCTTACCTTCAATCTGGTGAATGACAGCAAGTTCGGTATAGCCAAAACGAGGAGTAACTTTCTGAACAAACGGTGCCCCGAGCTCTTCGAGCCAGTCGATAGTTGCGCCACCCTGATCAGCGTTAACGCGAGCTACTTCTGTATTCTTCGGGCCAGACCATTCGGGATGAGCCATGAACCATTCGTAGACATCATCTTTGGTAACATCGATGCCTAACTCTTTTGCCAATCTACTTTCGGCTGCGCCCAGGATGCCGTCGCACAAAGCCGAATCGCCACCGAGTATATTAGTCTTCTCAAGCAACAACACACTTGAGCCAGCGTTTGCAGCTTCAATAGCAGCTGCATATCCAGCGCCTCCCGCGCCAATAACAACAACGTCAGTTTCTTCGTCCCATGATGCTGTTGCAGCGTCATTCGATCCACCGGTGCTTGCAGGTGCGCTGCACCCCGCTAGGACCGATGAAGCCGCGATTCCCATAGAGCCAACAAGTGCGGCGCCAATAAATCCTCTACGAGAAACAGTCTTTTCATCAGGCATTTCTTTCCCCTTTCTTAAGCCCTCTTTGGGCTTTCCCTTGCAAAATCATAGGGTTGCCCTAATTCAACTGTCAATATCTGAATTATTGATACTTACGCGTATAGATACTTTGCGTGAAATCCTCTTGTTTAAACCCGACAAAACACCATGTCGGAGTGCATACACATAATTGTTGTTCTCCCTCGTACTATTTCAAAAAAATTCGTAGTACTATTAATTATCAATTATTGATACATGTAAAACCAAGCAAAGGCCACATATGAGCTCGAAATCACTTTCAGCTGAAACTGTTCAACAGATCATCGATCTCATGAATGACCCTGTATTCACCAATTTACGCAGACTCGTGAACGAACGCCCTATTCCTTGGGGCGAGTTCTGCACGATGCAGGTACCCGATAGCCTCACGCGCGAACAAACGTGGGATATCCTCAATGCACTTCGTCGCCAAATGGCGGTCGATCTTCCCTTTCGGGATGGCGATGGTAGACGTGGCTGGTACTACCCAACGCATTCGATCCTAGCCGATCTCGATGACATCGACAGACGCTGTCAGGAAGGATCGTGGCTTGATACGGCTATCAAGTCTCGCAACACAACGTACTTTCTCATTGAATCGCACGTCAACGAAGCGATCACCATCATTCGCGAAGATGGGCTTAATATCAGCTACGAAAAAGCTCGAGAGGTTTTGCTTGGCGAGCGAGATCCAGAAAACTCGGATGAGCAGCTTCTTTCAAACGGCTTTCAAGCCCTTTGGGACCTCGATGAATACGCCGAGCAAACATGCACCCCCGAGCTCATCTTTTCAATCTTTGAGAAAATTTCTGACGGCGTGGACAATCAAACTACGGATCCCATCACACTCAGTTCCCCTTTCTGGAAATCAGCTGAGCACAACAGCCAAGAAATATTATCCTTAGTATCAAATTTGATAAACGGAAATAAAGTAGAGCATGCGGAACACCCCGTTTATCTCGGCATGGCAATTCGCTACCTCTTCATGAGCACGTTTCCCCTGCCTGCCTGGAATGGCACCATGTATTCATTGATGATGAAACTTCTTTTTAAGAAATCGCGCCTTCCTGCTTTAGCTTTCATTCCTATCATTAAGGCATTTCAAGAAAGAAGAACCGACAGAGATCATTTGCCAAACGACATTACCGAAATAGCAAATACAGCGCTCATCATCGGTGATGAGGTGGACTACACCGTATACGATGCCATTGTTGCTCGATTGGTAAGACAGGCGATTGACGAAGTTGAAGACGATCTCAAACGAGCCATACGAAGAGATGAAGTGTTCGTTCAAGAGCTCCGCGACAGAAAAGAAATCAACCAGCGGCAACGATCGGTACTACAGCTTGCCTTAAGCGACCCTAAAGTCGTTTTCCGCATTGAATCTCATCGGAAAACGCACCACGTAGCTTATGCCACAGCGCGCGCTGACCTCATGGAACTGGCCGATCTTGGCTTTTTGCAATGCATACAGAAGCGGCGGGCTTTTGAGTTTCATGTCATGCCGGGGCTTCGCCAACTTCTCACGGCGTATACGCGTAACACGAACCGATAAGGGATCGCCCTAAGGGCTTGTGAGAAAACGCACCTATGCAGCAAGCACCGTTGCGTGGGCCTTATCGAGCGCCTTAATAAGGTTGATGAGCAGAAGTTCGTTATCAGTCAGCCACTCATCGTCATAATCGACATCAGACATAACTGCAATAAGATAATCGCCCGAAGCTCCTGAAACAATACCTGCTTCATTGAGCGCACCCATATCAACACCATCAGCATCAACTTCATAACCTGCCTTAGAATAGACCGTCCCCTGCGAGGCAAGCGCGGTTCGTATAAAGGAAGTGTCCGTCGATGATAGAAGTGTTTTGAAGTGGTTTGCGTTTACGGAGCCGCTATCGAGGTACGCCTTGATAGCAACCCAAAACTTTGCAAGATCGCGTGTGCTGTAGTAGGGATACCACTCATTAATGACTTCCTCTATCGAAACGCCCGCATTCGCCACCCACTCATCCCACGCAGGACTGTCATAGTTTTCGCGAAGCATTGCATAGCCTGTGTTGTCTGAATGCGTGATCGCATTGGCAAGAACCTCAGAAAGCTCGTAGTCGTATTCTTCATCCCATGCCATGATGCCCGTACCTTCAATGACAACATCCTTAAAAAGATAATCGGCTTCAGCAATTTTGCCGCTATCTATAAGCATCTGATACACATAGTTCACGTAGGGAGCCTTGATGGTGCTAGCTGCGAAAAACGATGTATCGGCGTTATATCCAATACCCTTACCCGTCGACAAATCGACAACCACAAAACCGGTTTCATATCCCTGCTCAGTAAACGCTGCAATCGCCTCTTCGATGGGTGCTGCTGCTTCCGAAGCAAGCGTATCTGATGTGCCATCAAATGCCGAAAAGAGCGTGATGCCCTCTGCCTCGGGTAATGCATCAATGTGTATCGGTGAACGTTTAAGCTGCGGTTTTTCGGCAGCTACTTCGGGGGTCTTTTCGATTGGCGTGCTATTTGTTTGCTGCTGACTTTCTGCCGTAGTACATGCAAGCATTCCCACACCAACCAGGACAACGATGATACACCCAACAAGAAGGAGCATCGGCAGAAAGGCTCTTTCATACCAACGTTTTTCTGGCCTGATATAGAACTGCTTCGCCACTACACGTACCTCCATTAAAAAAGCTGCCTTCGCAGCAAGGAAATTCACTGATCTATAAAGATTATGAGATGCCGATTCGCCTCTTTGGCGAAACCGTATCAAGTTTGTATAGTATTGTGTTCGAAAAGACATCTTGGCAGTCTCTTTTAGGGCAATCTCCACAGAAACCAAGAGGCTTATCCACGGAAAAAGCAGTGGCTCCCACAAAAGGAGCCACTAAAAAATGAAGTTCAATGAGTTAGTCATCAAAGCGAGCGGCAAGCGTTTCTCTGCGACGCTTTGCGGCACGAAACGTCAGATAATACGATACATACAAGGTAAACGCTATAAATACACCGAATACTATTCCTATAACAATATCTGCCATCCACATAATTCCCGAAGCGCCAACAAGCTCAAGTTCTGCCAGCATTCTCAAAATAATAATCACAAAGGCAGAAGCTATTCCCCCACCAAGAGCCCAAAGCGAGAAATATCCTGCAGGGAAAAAATCGGTTTCTGCAAATCGGCCTTCATCCATAAATCCTTTGCGCGTTGCCGCAATGCTGCAGCCAAATGAAACAATCAGAAGCCAGAGATAGAGGAGCGTCATTGCGGGTGAAATAGTAATTGTTTCGGACAATCCGTTGACAAGTGCTACTTGTGACCTCATTAATTCGTAAACAAAAAATAGTAGCAGCCCAAACGAAAGCCCTAAAAACCCAACTCTATAAATCTTATTCATCTCAGCTACTATACGTTCGTCGCGCTGTCCTCTATAGCGATTGATAGTATCTTTAATAGACATTGCTATTCCTCTTCTTCCCAAAAAAGATCATCGAGTGTTTTCCCAAGAATTTTGCAGATAGTAATACAGAGGTTGAGCGTTGGGTTATAACCGCCTGCCTCAATAAGTCCGATGGTTTGCCGTGTGACACCCGCTGCAGAGGCGAGTTCAGCTTGCGATAGCTCGGATTCGACGCGAGCAACTTTTAGCCGCACGTTTTTTGTACCACCCATTGGCATCGTGCTCCTTTCTCGACTCACTGGTTGTTCGATGGCAACTGGTTTTGACAAAAGCAATATATGTCATACTTTGCATTATGTCAAATATATATTGCATAACGACAGAGTATTATGGCTTTTTGGGAGTGATGGCTTCTGATTATTCGATCAAATTAAGCATGCTCGAATAGGTGAGTTTCTGCGCAAGCAATTGCTGGGCCTGCGATGATTTAATTCTTCCCTGCCCCTTGAGCGCTTCAAGTTTTTCTGCAGCTTGTGTATATTGGCGCTCAATCAGTTCATGCATGTTTTCATATGCAGCGAGCCTTTCAATGAGAGGACCCGAGCAATCCCCAGCCTCAACACGTATCAAACTTTCAGACGCACAGTCGGTTCCATCTTCTTGTTTCGCGGTTATTCGCTCCACCATGTTTCCTTTGCTCATGATTTCCCTTTGCATATCAGCCTATCACGGGTTCGTTCTGGTAGGATGACAGAATTGGATCTGCGCCGCACACCGTTCAGTCAAACGCAGGAAGGCCCCAATGAGCCCACAACAAGTCGCCCTTGAAATTCGTTTCGCAACAGCTGCCGACGCCCCACGGGTTTTG
>JAVWLC010000007.1:0-18470 GCA_036638175.1 Raoultibacter sp.
ATCTCGCCCGTCGATAACTTCGAAGAACTCTATACCAATTTCGTGAATGCGAAGAATGAGCTTCGTAAAAAATATCCGAGTATTCCCGCAGACGACGAGGAGCTTCTAAAAGAGGTTGGGAAGGCCTACGAACAATTATCAACCCCTGATCTCTATGTCATCACTGAAATCTAGCCCAATATACTCAATCCTTCACTGAACGATGCCGTTAAAGGGTTACCCAAAATAGCAGAAAAGGAATCGTCTGATCGGTGAGACCAACGCACTACTGTTGGTCTCACCGTGAAACACTACAAGTTATGCCAAAACCTTCAATTCCGGAATTGCTTGGAAAACTGCTGCGGCTCCACGAATTACATCCACGGCGCCGCCAGACCCGACAACCAGCAATGTCGGTGCCTGCATAATGGCATAACGTTGTGCAAGATCGGGGTTCTCTTCGGCAAAGATTTTCTCAAATGGAATTGCTGCGTCTTCCATGAGTTTCTCAGCGTGTTTGCAGTTTGCACAGGTGCGCGTTGCCACGAGATAAACACCTGATGGAAGCGTACTTGTTGTATCTTCGGGAACCTCCTGCGCTGCGATCCCAGGAGCAATTTCGCCCATGGCAGCAGCGGCAGCATTTGAAAGCTCGGACACTTCCCCGCTCTGGACAGCCGCTGATCCAGCGACAGCAACTTTCGCAGCTCCGTTCGCATCAGTCTTCACAAGCTTCGAGGCTCCAATGTTGTACACCACGCGGTCCTGGAACTCCTGGGACTTGCCAACATTCCAGTTCTTGACGGGGCGATAGTAACCCGTGATTCGACTATAGACCTCGGTTTCTTCGTGGCAGCACGGGCACTCGTAAACTTCGCCTGCAATGTATCCGTGATTTTTACAAACCGAATAGGTTGGTGAAATGGTGTAATACGGCAGTTTGTAGTTTTCGGCAATCTTGCGGACAAGACTTGCAGCCGAGCGCCAATCGGGCATTTTCTCACCGAGGAACGCATGGAATACCGTGCCCGACGTGTAAAGCGACTGCAGCGTATCCTGCACATCAAGCGCCGAGAAGATATCTTCTGTGTACCCAACGGGAAGGTGCGAAGAGTTGGTGTAGTAGGGCTTTCCGTTTTCGTTAGCGGTAATGATCTCGGGGAATTGCTCTTTATCGTGCTTCGCAAAGCGATACGTAGTGCTTTCGGCAGGCGTTGCTTCAAGGTTGTACAGATCACTGTATTCTTCCTGGTAGTCACTCAAGCGGGCACGCATGTGATTAAGCACATCCTTGGAAAAATCTTGTGCAGCAGCCTGCGTCATGTCGGCGCGCAGCCATTGTGCGTTCAAGCACGCTTCGTTCATGCCAACAATACCAATCGTGGAGAAGTGATTCTCGAAAGTACCAAGATACCGCTTGGTGTAAGGATACAAGCCCGCGTCAAGCAGTTTCGTGATCACGGTACGCTTTGTGCGCAGCGAGCGCGCCGAGACATCCATCAGGTGATCAAGGCGATTGTAGAAATCAGCTTCATCAATCGAGAGGTACGCGATGCGCGGCATATTAATGGTCACAACGCCAATTGAACCAGTTGATTCGCCGCTCCCAAAGAAACCGCCCGACTTCTTGCGCAATTCGCGCAGGTCAAGACGCAGTCGGCAACACATTGAGCGCACGTCAGAAGGCTCCATGTCCGAGTTGATGTAGTTGCTGAAATATGGCGTGCCATACTTGGAAGTCATCTCAAAGAGCATCTGGTTGTTTTCAGTTTCTGACCAGTCAAAATCATTCGTAATCGAATAGGTGGGAATGGGGTACTGGAATCCGCGCCCGTTCGCATCTCCGCGAATCATGATCTCGATAAATGCCTTGTTGACCATGTCCATTTCGGCTTTACAATCACCATATGTGAAATCCATGTCCTTACCACCAACGATAGCAGGAACATCCTTCATGTCGGCAGGCACGGTCCAATCAAGCGTGATGTTTGAGAAGGGGGCCTGCGTTCCCCAGCGGCTTGGCGTGTTGACACCGAACACGAACGACTCGATGCACTGCCTGGTTTCTTTATAGGAGAGGTTATCTACCTTCACAAAGGGGGCAAGGTAGGTGTCAAAACTCGAAAACGCCTGTGCACCCGCCCATTCGTTTTGCATAATGCCAAGGAAGTTGACCATCTGGTTGCACAGCGAGGAAAGGTGCCCAGCTGGCTTTGAGGTAATCTTTCCGGGAACCCCACCAAGACCTTCCTGAATGAGCTGCTTGAGCGACCAACCAGCGCAATAGCCCGTCAACATCGACAAATCGTGCAGGTGAATTTCTGCGTTGCGGTGCGCTTCGGCAACCTCTTCGTCATAGATTTCTGAAAGCCAATAGTTTGCCGTGATGGCTCCTGAGTTTGAAAGGATGAGGCCACCGACAGAATAGGTAACGGTGGAGTTTTCTTTTACACGCCAATCTTCAACATTCACGTAGCTGTCAACAATGGCTTTATAGTCAAGCAGTGTCGCGTTAGCATTGCGGACCTTTTCGCGCTGCTTACGATAGAGGATGTAAGCCTTTGCAACATCCGCGTAACCAGCGGTTGAAAGAACTTCTTCAACGCTGTCTTGAATGTCTTCGACACCAACAACACCATTCGAAATCTTCGGCTCAAAATGCGCGGTAACATTGAGGGCAAGCAGATCGATCGTCGATGGATGGTATTGCTTTTGCTGGGCCTCGAATGCTTTTGCGATCGCCTCGGAAATCTTAGCGATATTGAACTCGGCGACTTTGCCGTCGCGCTTTCTTACCTCGTACATGATGTTGACTCCTTAAGTGCCTACTGCGTTCTAAGAGATTCCAGCCGAGGCGTACGCTGTCTATCACCTGTCTGGATGCCTAGTATCCTAGTCCCGCACGCTGGGGATGTCAATGGGGACAATCACCATATATAGACTGTTTTTTGTAATCCCTATCTATATGTTGTGCTTTTTCTTCGTGCATGAAATCGTCGTAATGACACGGCAGATACACTTGCTTTCCAAATAACACGAGCTGAGCCATGCACAATTTTCGGAAAAAACGAGTCTGACGATTCGCTTACTCAACCACCTTAAAAACACATCCATGCTACAATCGGGAACATCATGAAACTATCGGGACTCCAAAAACTCACGCTTCTCGACTACCCCGGCAAAACTGCTGCCACGGTTTTCACGCCAGGGTGCAACTTCCGCTGCCCGTTTTGCCACAACGCCGACCTCGTGCAAGCCGCATCGTTTCCCGAGATTCCGCTTGATGAATTTTTCGCATTCCTGGACAAGCGCACGGGGCTCCTCGACGGTATATGCATCACGGGAGGCGAGCCGCTATTGCAACCTGATCTCGCCACATTTTGTACTGAGATCAAGCGGCGTGGTTTTGCCATCAAGCTTGATACAAATGGCAGCTTTCCTGACCGACTGCGCGAGCTTGTCGAAACGGACTTGGTCGACTTCGTGGCAGTTGACGTAAAGAATAGTCGCGCGCGCTACGGAGAAACCGTCGGCATTCCCGAGCTTGACCTCACGCCCCTTGAGCACACCATCGCCTATCTCCTAACAAACGCGGTACCCTATGAGTTTCGCACGACGGTAGTACGCGAATACCACGATGCAACCTCTCTCGCCGATCTTGCTCGCTGGATCGAAGGTGCCAACGCATGGCACCTTCAGACCTTTGTTGATTCCGACACCGTTCTCGCAGGTGAAGGAGCCCTCCATGCATATTCGGCCGATGAGATGCGAGGTTTCTTGCCCAAGCTGCAAGAACTAGTGCCGAGCGTTGCTTTGCGCGGAATCTAGAGGAGCCACTCCCATAGCAGCTCCTCTCCACACAAGCTACGCGGGAGGTAGCATCCCAATTGTTGGTGCATCAGGGATTCGTCGCCGAAGAAGTGTCGATATCTTCCGATGTTGTGAGTCTTTACCGCCTTGCTCTTGTGGGTCAATCGCAGAGCTTGCTCATCTGGGAAAAGCGGATTGATGCACGAACGTGCGGGGTGCGGGAGGTAAGTGGCGCCGGGGTGGCGCGGAATGCGGGGGTTTGCGGGTTGGGTGTTCGGGGAATGGCTGTGCTCGGAATGCGGGGGTTCGCGGGACGAAAAAAGAGCCTCTGCTGGATGGAAATCACGGCTATGTAGTGGTTTTGGCGCCAAATTAATTGCCTTATTAAATCTGATTTCTAAAGCACCTGATCAGGCGTTTGCGTATATTTGTGCGTACAAAAGTGTTCCCAAAAAGGACCACATAGCCGCAAATTCCATCCAGAATCGGGGTAAAAACTTGTCCCGAGGATGTGCTTGCCTGAACGAGCGTGAGCACATTTGCCATCCTATTTGTTCAAAACCTCGGCGCAGTATTGGCTGAACCTGCAACGGAATATCGACATCTGGAACGCCCTCGACGAGCACGCCGAAGAGTTCGACGCCATCAAACCTCTGAGCGCATAGCCTCTCGCAGTTCCACGCCGTAACTCCTGCGCCAAGATCCGCGCACGTAATACAGCCAGCCCACGATCACGGGTAGTATCGGCGAGAGCGCTTGGGAAGCGAACACTCCCACATACCCTAAACCCATGACACTCCCGAGTAGCCAGGCTAAGCCAAACCGAACGACCACGGCATCTAGCAGCGCATTTATCAGAGCAAGTCTTGGACATCCCGAGCCAAGCGCAAACGAGTCGAAGCAATACATTGCCGCATAACAAATACCATTAACCGAACACGTGATGCGCAAGTACAGCACCGTTGTTTCAATCGCGGTGCTACCTGATGCGCCAAACCAGACGGCGAGGTCATAGGCGAATATCTGGATGATAACCTGAATGGCAACAATCACCGCAATTGATACACCGAGTCCAACGCGCACGACCGACCTCATGCGCAGCGGCTTTCTGGCTCCCGCATTTTGTCCTGTCATTGCGGTGATCGCCTGACCAATTGCCCAACAAGAAAGGCCCGCGAACGTGCTGATCTTAAGCCCCACCCCAGACGCTGCCGCAACATCGGTTCCGTATGCATTGAGCATACTGGTGACCAGTAGATACGATAGGTTAACAACGGCCATTTGAATGGTTGCAGGAATTCCAACTTCGAGAACGCCCGCGAAGCTTTCACGCAGTCGCGCTCGATCACGAAACGACGGCCGCGCAGTAGAATACTTCCGCACCAAATGCACCGTTGAAAACACGCATGAAAAGCACTGCGAAATAACGGTCGCCCAAGCAGCCCCCGCCACCCCCCAACCGAACCCCATGACGAACACAACATCGAGCACAACGTTAATGATCGATGCGATGCCAATGAACACAAAGGGAGCTTTTGCATCGCCAAGCCCCTTCATAAGGGAGCATGATGCGTTGTATCCGAAGGTAAAAAGCGAGCCGCCGCAGACGATTGCCATATACGCCGCCGCCATCCCAACTGCTTCATGAGGCACCCCTAGCGCCGTCAATACGGGAAGAGCACCACATACACCCGCTACGGCAATTGCTGCTGAACAGACTGCAGCAAGGATGAACAGTGCCGTTGAGGCCGATCGCTGGCCTTGCTCATCGGCAGCACCTTTGTACCGCGCAATTGCAACCGTGCCACCACCCGCCAACCCAATAGCAAGCGAATTGACCACAAAAGCAATCATGGAGGCATTGCTTATAGCAACAATGCCAACGTTGCCCACCGCTTGCCCGACAACAATCATGTCGGTTGCTTGATAAAGATACTGCATTACATTTGCTGCAAGAATTGGTAGCCCAAACGCTACCATGTGCTTAAAAATTGAACCTCGGGAAAAGTCCCGTTCCCTTGTTTTCATGTTCACCTCGTAAAATAGTAAGCCGCAGATGGATCACCATCTACGGCTTCGAGGTTCGTTAATCGGACGCGTGGATAAAACGACAGGCACTGTCGTCACAAACAAGTCCGATGAACAGCGACGGTGAGACCGCCTATCGTTTCAGCCCTGCGCGGTGTCCATCTTCTTTCTTTCGCACAGAGCTGCGGCAATACAAAGCTTCATGATTTTTTCCTCAGCACAAACGGAACATTTTGCCATTATAACGCCGTGGCCACCACGCGCAACCTGCGGTAATCGGCGGTCCAACGCTGCCCATCCCAGAGCACGCTTTGCAGTTCGTCTTCCATTTCTGCAATGATCATTGCCTGCTCGGCTTCGGGCAATGCAGAAAGATCGGCTTCGAAGAACTGCTCAACCCATGTACGCATACCGCGAGCGCCACCTTTAAGGGGCGTCAGGCGATCAGCTATGTTGATAAGCTCGACAACAAAGCCTGCGTCAAACAACAACTGCTTAAACTCAGCAAGTTCTGGGAATTCAAACGGTGAGGTATAGGAAATCTTTCGACGCTCAAGGGACTTTTCGAAAGCGCGTTGAATGCGTACGATGTTGCCCACGCCCCCGAATTCACAAACAAGCTTACCACCAGGGATAAGCGCTTTTCTAATATGACGCAACAACGTGGCGTGATCGGGAATCCAGTGGAATACCGCATTGGAGAACACGACATCAAACTCGCTCTCAAATTCCATCGAGAGGGCATCTTCCACACGGAAATCAATGTCAGGATACAGCGCTTGTGCCTTCGCTATCATTTCTGGTGATTCATCGATGCCGACTACGCGCAAGCCCTCGTCAACGAGCTTTGCCGCAAGCGTGCCCGTTCCGCAACCCACATCAAGGACTCTCGTTCCTGGCTTCTTGGGAATGAAGGTCAACAGATCCTTGCCATGCTCAGACACAAAACCATGCTCATTTTCGTACAGATCAGCATCCCATTCCATGGGCTTCACCGAGCCTTCCTCAGAACAGCGTCATGATGATAACAACGAAACCTATGGTCACAACAAGACCAGCCACCATAATAGCCCATACAGCAGGGCGCGCCCAGTTGCAGGTCCAACCAATACCAAAACGCTCGGGAAGAAAAAGACTTGAATCGTCAGGGTTGAAGTAGAAAACGCCAAACTTCCAGTACTCATCCTGATCAGCAAGGAGTGTCTCGCTTCCACTCATGCGCTTAAATACGCGCGAGCCACCCTGCCCGTAAATCACACTGATTGCAATGGCACCAACAATTGTAATGAGGGCCGCTACCATAATAAGCACACCCGATTGCATGAGCGTCAACACATTCATAAACGAAAGCGGCATAGCAATCATCGCAATACAGAGCGCTATGCCAGCAACGAACAGATAGATGCTCTGAGCACGGGCAAACATGCCATATGCAAGTGCCGATGTCGCAGGAGCTCCAGGCTCAGAAAGCTTCTTTGAGCGCGTGATAGTCCAATGCGCAAAAATGAAGCAGAGCGCCAAGAATCCCTGGATAGCTGCAGGCATCAGTACAATAATCGGCGATTTCTCTACCCAGTCATTCACAACACCGTTAAAGTCCACGTGAATCGGAATCCGATCAGGCATTTGCGCATAGCCCACTATGCCGATAAGCACGGTCAACGCGATAATCAGGAGATACAAAAAATTCCACTTGAGTGAAATGGCATGAGGCACTTCACCCTCGGAAACCACAGCAACTGTTTCTTGGATAACAGCTTCCCACCCCTGCTCTTGTTTGTATGCGTTTGTCTTTTTGCGAAAGTGCAACATGAGGGAATAGCCGCCACCGCAGATCAAAAACGTTCCAACTGCCATCGAAGTGATAGCGCCTGTTGGGTTATCGAGCGCAACAAAAACCAGTGCCACTGCCGTAAGCGCCACTGCAAACACAAGCATACCCACAAAGTATGAGCGCTTCATCCTCTTGAGGTACGGGTCATCAGCGGCAGCAGAGGGCACCGTCACAGCAAAACATTCACCCTTTTTCATAAGATAGGGAGTCAGCGCCATCATGAGACCAACAATCGGCAAAATCGCAATAGTCAGAATCATTATCATCGTCGAATTAGCTTCCATCACTGCTCTTCCTTGTAAGCACGCTCGGCCTGCGATTGAGCACGAGCAAGAAACTCAGCCTTTTCGCCTCCGTGAGCTCGGTACTCAAGGGCAAGCGCAAAAAGCGAATCGTCCAAGCGCGCATGACCAGCGGCGATACTTTCTTGCGGGTGATTTGCGGGGTCAGCCACGTAGGCCCCTGATCGGCCACGCATAAGAACATACCCATCATCGCGTAAAACCGCATACGCTTTATTGACGGTATGCAAATTGATACCAAGATCATTGGCAAGCGATCGCACTGAAGGCAAAACATCGCCCGGCACAAGATCTCCCTGTGCAATCGAAGCGATGATCTGCGAACGCAACTGTAGATACAGTGGTTCGGTAGATCTTTGGTCAATCCGAATAATCATGGGTTCCTCACTCCTGCAGAGGCATCGCTGCGGTCCTCGAAAACAAAACCCACGCGATAACTACGAGTATAGCCGCAAACGCTATCATTCCATAGACCCCGAGAAATATCGAAATCAGAACACCGAGCACCATAACAACAAAGCCCGACAGCACCGTCAGAGAAACCGCCAACGAGCGTTTAACAGGTTCATATTCGCTCGTCCAGTCAAACCGAGGACGACTCGCATCCACAACAAGACCAAAGACCGCCGTAAAAGCACATACCGCAAGCGGAATAACAACAATCATACCTGCTGAAACTGCATCCAAACGAAAGGCAACTGCCAACAATATCGAACCCACAACTACACAGGGCGTCGCAATGACAAGCGTTAGCGCAAGCTTTGCACCAAGCACTGCCTTAGCGGAAACAGGAGCCGTGTACATAAGCCACCGATTCTTGCCTTCAAGCGACACCGACGCCGCGGTGGTAGCAGATATACCCACAAAAAATGCGACGCCCCACGGGAGGAAAACTCCCATGATCTGCGCCAGCGGAGCTTGCATGAGAACCTCAGGTATGTACCCCAAAACCGACGCAACCACCGCAGCAACACCAGCAACGACAATAAGCATGAACCCGATACAGCTATTCATTAAATAGATGGGAGTTGACGTAAGGCGTTTCCCCTCTTTAGCTAGCATTGCAGCTAACGGACTGCGCAGCCGCTCGTTTGATTGCTTCTCAAACGAAAACGTGCCCTTTGGACGACTTGCCATGAGTGCTGAGTTAATAGAAGTGAACCAACGGTTGATAAGCGCCACAACGAGTACCGTAAGCCCAAGAGAAATGATCGAAAAGCCAGCGAATGCAACAATGTTACCCTCAACAATACCAGCCTGAGCCCAAGCGATGAGGGGAACGGCGGACTCAATCATCGCCAACTGGTTTCCAACAAGTGCGGCAAGATCAGCAGTATCAAATCCTGTCGAGCCCATTGCCGCATAGGGCAACACGATAGCAACAACAACCACAACAAGCGAGAGCACCACTGACACGATGTTTGCGTGACGCATTCGAGAAGCGAGCGCAGAGATACCGACGGCAAGCAAAACAGCAAGCGCCATCGGCAACAATGGAGCAAGAAAAACCGTCAAGAATGCAATTACGATTGAAGCGAATGATGCACCTGCCTGCGCAAAGTAAACCCCCAGTGCGGGCACCATGGCAATCAGGCTAAACACCAGTGCGACTGTATAGAGGGCCGCAAGCCGCGAGAGAACCACCGACAGCGTCTTCACGGGGAGCGACATAATTATGTCGTAATCTTTGAATCCAAACAGTACACCATTCGCTTTAGCAAACGCCGAAACCGCGCCAGCCATAGCTCCAACAAATACTGCGACAACAGGGATGAAGTCAGTAAGACCAAATTGAACAAGCGCGTTAGCAGCACCCATGCTATACCCAACGCAAAGTACGCCGATGGCAACTGCCGCAAGAGCGAGAAGCGCGATAGATCGCAGTGCTTTTGTCCTATCTGCATGTAACGCTTTGTTGAGTCCAAACAAGCCAAGAACTTGAACCTTCAAAAGTAAAAGAAGATCGTGCATCGAAACCGCCTACTTTCCTAAACCGAGGAAGACTGCTTCGAGGCTCGTATCGCCAACGACCTCTTCGGTGAGACCCTCAGCCATAAGATGTCCGTCTTTGATAATTGCCACTTTGTTGCAAAGCTTTTCGACCACTTCAAGCACATGGCTTGAGAAAAAGATTGCTGAACCATGATCAGTCAGTTCTTTCATGAGACCTTTGAGCTTGTATGAAGCTTCGGGATCAAGGCCAACAAACGGCTCATCAAGCACCAACAGCTTCGGGTCATGAAGCAACGCTCCAATGAGCACTACCTTCTGCTTCATACCGTGTGAGTACGACGAGATGAGATCACCGAGCGCCGATGTAAGCGAAAGCGCGTCAGCATAGTACTGAATACGTTGGCGCCTCACATCGGTCGCGACTCTAAAGATGTCAGCAATATAATCGAGGTATTGAATCCCCGTGAGAAAATCATACACATCGGGGTTATCGGGAACATATGCGGTTATTGACTTGCATGCGAGCGGCTCATCAGCAACCGACATCCCATCGATAGTAATAACTCCCCCATCGAAAGCAGCCACGCCGACCACCGAACGGATAAGCGTTGTCTTACCTGCGCCGTTATGCCCGATGAAGCCGTATATATCTCCTGGCATAACTGCAATACTGACATCATCAACGGCACGCTTGCTACCGTATGTTTTCGTAAAATGTTCGATGGAAAGTATCGGACAAGCCGCATCGCCCGAATGCTCATTACATTCTTTTTGCTCTTCCATGACGCACTCCTTTGTTGCTAAATCTGTTATATCTATGCTATAACAGTTATAACAGCAAAACAAGTCTAGGAAGGAAATTTATAAACTGGTTTTTCTTGTCTTCCGACACCGCCTAATCTTTATGAGCGTTTTAATCACAATCGCTCAGCGGCCCTGCAAAAAATCAATCGCGTATTGAGCGGCAACCATCGAACCTTTTACAAGGACGCTCTCATCTACCTCATAAAACCCGCTGTGCTGTGGATGGCTCGCCCCCACTTCAGGATTGCGGCAACCGATAAAAACAAACACGCCAGGGACAATACGCAGATACTCCGAGAAGTCCTCACCCGAAAGCGTACCGCGATACCTGCCGTTTGCCTCAGGGCCAAGCACTTCAGCCACCGCAAGTTGTGCTCGCTTGGCGCACCGCACATCGTTCGAGAGTCCAGCGTTGCCCTCTTCGTAGGTAACATGCGCTTCGGCACCAAACGTGTGAGCGGTCTTTTCGGCGATATGAACAATGCTCGACGGGAGCTCTTGGCGCAGCTCATCGCTCCAAGTGCGCACCGTTCCCGTCAAGTAGGCTGACCCGGCCATGATGTTGCGAGCTTCTCCGGCATGAAACTCACCAATAGTCACCACGGCTGGCTCGAACGGCGAGATATCACGGCTCACCAAAATCTGCAGCGCGTCAACCATTTCGGCCCCAACCACCACGGCATCAACGCCCCGATGAGGCATCGAGCCATGAGCACTCACGCCTTCAATATCAATCCGAAACCAATCGGTGTGAGCCATGCGACGTCCTGGCTCGCACGAAAACAAGCCCGCATCGATCTCGCTCCAAATATGGGCACCGTAGATGGTATCGACACCCTCAAGAGCACCCGCTTCGATCATCATAGTAGAGCCAATGGAAATTTCTTCAGCTGGCTGAAAGAGAATACGAGCCTCCCCGCTAAACTCGGAGGTCATGTCCTGTAGAATGCGCGCAGCACCCAACATCATTGCAATGTGGCAATCATGACCACATGCATGCATGAACCCCTTGTTTTCGGAAGCATACGAAGCCCCCGTGCGTTCGACAACAGGCAACGCATCGATGTCGCTCCTCAGTGCGATACAGCGAGTAGCCACACCTTCGCCATCACCAGCAGAAGCAGTTCCATGAATAGAAGCAATAATGCCCGTTTCTGCTACGCGTCGGTAAGCAATGCCATACTTATCAAGCTCTTCACAGATAGCCTGTGACGTAGCGAATTCCTTGCCGCTGGGCTCTGGGCACGCATGAAATTGCCTACGTAGCTGAATGATGTTGTCTTCAAACGTGCCGCCGAGGGCCTTGATGGTATCTGTTGCGATCTCTGCCATAGCTCATATGCTCCTTGTTCGATTGCCCTAGCTTACCATGGAGCGCGAATCAGCGCACGCGCGCCCAAATATAAGCGAAGGTCAGCACCGCGAAAACCGCCGAGAACGCAAAAGCGAGCTGATATCCCAAAGCGGGAGTCACCGTCATAGCTGAGGCCACCGTGATAATAAACACCATCGCTGAAGTTCCAAGCGATGCACATGCCTGCCGAACGGCGATACAAAACGAGCTACCATCAGTCACAATAGCGCGAGGCAAATCAGCAAGACTCCACGCGATAAGGGGCGACATGAGTCCCGAAACGCCAAACGCACGAATAGCCTGAAGCGCCATCGTCACAAAAAGCGGCGTATTCTCATCGAGAAATACCATGCTGATCGAACCCACTACCAGCAGAAACCCCGAAACCATCACCACCGGCCTCACGCCAATACGATCAACAAGCACACCCGCAATCGGATTCAACAGGAGAGCCGCTACTGTCCCTGGCAACAGCACAATGCCCGCATCAAGCGAAGATCCCCCACAAAGCCCTTCGATGTAAAGAGGGATCACAAGCGTTACACCCATAAAGGATGCATGAAGAAAATTGAGCGCCATAAACCCTGCAAAAAACTGCTTGGAATCAAAGATTGCCATGTTGATAAGCGGGTCATCAACGCGCTTCTGCCTGCGTACGAAAAACGCCAAAAATATCGCACCCAGCGCAAGAGGTACCCAAATAAAAGAACTCGTCAGCGAAAAGCTGCTCGCGTTTGAGAAGGCAAGGAGTAAGCCGCCAAAACCAAGCGTTGAGAGCGATAGCGAAACAACATCGAGCTTTGCTTTATTGTTGGAAGCCGATCCGCGCTCGACCAACACCGCAGTCGCCAAAGCAAGTACAAGAACGACCATCAAAAGCAGATAGAAAAAGCTGCGCCACCCAAAGGAAAACACCATTGCCCCACCAATAGTTGGACCAATATTTGGTGCGAAGCCCATTGCGATACCAGCAATTCCCATTGCTGTCGCTCTGCGATCATGCGGGAACTTCGTCATAGCGATAGTTTGCATAAGAGGCATAAGGAGCCCGGCTGAAATCGCTTGGCAAACGCGACCTAAAAGCAACGCCCAGAAGTTGCTTGCAGTGCAAGCAAGAAGCGCGCCAGCAAAAAAGAATCCGAGCGCAATGAATACGTGACGCCTTGCAGAAAATCGGCGCGCAAAGAACGTTGCAACAGGAACCGTGACGCCAAGCACAAGCATATAGCTCGTTGTTAGCCACTGACCAAGGCCAACATCGACACTGAATTCTCCAAGAATAGCGGGCATCATGGCATTGACAGCAGTCTGAGACAAATTCCCAAATGCACCCGCAAGCATAACAAGAGCGAACAGCACGTAGACCTGCCCTCGTTCGCTTTTAATGATTGCTGCCATTACCGCCATCGCCTCACTTGCTAATCCCCTACGCTGATCAGGCGATACCTACAAATAACTATCGTCAATGTCTATCGCTGCCCAAGCACCCAAGAAACACTCGCGCGGCAATCTAGCCAATGCCTCCGAAAAATATGCCGAGTACATATACAAGGGCCGTAATGCCGACGAATGCATATTTGGTCAGGATTTCGAACCACCTGCCAACAGGCTTTGAGCGACCCATTTGCACTTGATCGCGTGCAAATCCCTTCGGGCAGACCCAAAAGAACATGATACCAGCTAGCAGGGCACCAAGCGGGATCACGAAAATCGAGACAACGTCCATCCATGTGCTCACCGCCGAAACGTTTTCAATAAAGACACCAACCGCAGCGGCAATGAGCGCAACAATACCGACGGCCGCCTTGCGAGACAACTTACATTGATTCTGTATTGCCTCGATGGGAGTCTCAAAGAGGTTCACGAGTGAGGTTATGGCAGCACATAGTACGGCAGCAAAAAAGACTACGGCAAAAAATCCACCTGCTGGCATTTCCTGAAAAACCGCTGGCAATGTTATGAACATAAGCGGCGGACCTGCCGTAGGACTGAAGCCAAAGGCAAAGACAGCAGGAATGACCACCATCGCCGCAAGGAGCGCGGCAAGCGTGTCGAACACAGCAACCGAACGCGCTGACGATACAACATCAACGTCTTTTTTGAGGTAGCTTCCATACACAAGCGTTCCGCTCCCCGCAAGCGAAAGGGAGAAAAATGCCTGACCAAGTGCATAGACCCACGTCTTTGGATCAGCAAGTGATTCCCAGTTTGGCACAAACAGATACTCATAACCAACACCTGCGCCCGGTAGCGTTGCAACCCGTATCAGCAGGACAACAAACAGCACAAAGAACAGTGGCATCATGATTTTATTGAGTCGTTCAATGCCTCGCGAGATCCCAAAAATCATCACCGCAAACGTCAGCGCCAACCCTATGAAATGCCAACCGATACTTCCAAAATCAACAGCAAATTCAGAGAAATACGCTCCCGTATCTGCCACCGTCGAAAGCTCACCAGTAAGCGCCGAGACCAAATACTTTATAAACCACCCAACCACCACTGAATAGCCGATAGCTATTGCAAGTGATCCAATTGTCGGAATGAAACCGATGGCTCTGCCAATACGTTCGCCATATCGCGTGCCGCGCAGCTTCATTGCCTTGGCAAACGCCCCGATAGGCCCTGTTTCCATGGCGCGCCCAAATGCCATCTCGCCAACCACGCCCGAAAACCCAAGGAGCGCTACAAAAATGAAATAAGGAATAAGGAAAGCGGCACCACCGAATTCAGCAACCCGATAAGGAAAAAGCCAGATATTTCCCATACCAACAGCAGACCCAACGCAGGCAATGATAAAAGCGGCACGCCCAGAAAATCTGTCACGTGCTCGCTTTGTGGATTGCTGGCCTGCCTCGATTTCTTGAGTAGCCATGATGTTAGTTAAAATCCTGCTGCGTTTGCGTAAGGCCACGTTCTATGAGCGAAAGAACCGCTTCTGATCCCCGCAAACACGCTGCCTCGAAATCCTCTTGCGCCTCTTTTCGGGGGGCCGAAAGGACATAATCCGCGACGTTCATCCGTCCAGGGGGGCGACCAATGCCAATACGCGCGCGATACCAATCGCGCGTACCAAGCTTGTCGCATATAGACCGCAGGCCATTGTGACCCGCATGCCCTCCCCCAAATTTCACGCGAACAGTACCGGGATCGATATCAAGCTCATCGTGAATAACAATGAGGTGCTCTGGATCGACGCCGTAGGCATTCATGAGCTGCTTGACAGGGCCGCCCGAAGTATTCATAAAGCTTTGCGGCTTTGCCAGAATTACATCAGTATCGCGGTAGACGCCGCGCGTAGTCAGCGCACCGCCCTCAACCTTCCAGTACCGCGCACCAAGCTTTTCGGCAATGATGTCAACGGTAGCAAATCCAGCGTTGTGCCGCGTGTTTTCATAATCCGGTCCTGGGTTACCCAGTCCAGCAATTAAGTACATGATGAACGCCTCGCCTTAGAGAGCGAATTCGGGATCAAATAAATCAGAAACCGAACCATTGCTGTACACGTTGGCAATAGCGCGAGCTAAAAGCGGAGCCACCGAAACAACTTTGATTTTGCCCGTTTGCTTTTCGAGCGCAACGGGAATGGTGTTGCATACAACAACTTCCTCGATCTCGGCATTTTCCAAACGGTCATACGCAGGGCCGCTAAAGATTGGGTGCGTTGCGCATACATACACCGTATCAGCACCTTTTGCCTTGAGCGTTGAGACCGCAGCAACAAGCGTGCCGCCCGTGTCAATCATGTCATCGTTGATGATACAAATCTTATCGCGCACATCACCAATCAGTGCGGTGATTTCTGCTTGGTTGTGACCGGGGCGGCCCTTATGCATGATTGCCAAATCGGCTTCCATGATGTCGGAGAGCTTCTTGGCTGCCTTCGCACGACCCACATCAGGACTTACGATACAAAGACGATCCATGTCGAGGTTCTTCGCCTTGAAGTAATCAGCAAGAATCGGAAGTGCCGTCAGGTGGTTTACGGGAGTATCAAAAAATCCCTGAATCTGGCCTTGGTGTAGGTCGATTGCAATCGTGCGATCAACACCAGCCGTTGTCATCAGGTTGGCTACAAGCTTCGCCGTGATAGGCTCACGAGCAGCCGCTTTGCGGTCTTGACGCGAATAGCCATAGTGAGAAACAACCGCCGTAACCGTACGAGCAGAAGCGCGCTTGGCGGCATCAGTCATAATAAGCAGTTCCATCAAAGCATCGTTGACGAATTCTCCAGCAACCGACTGGACGATAAAGACATCAGCGCCACGAACGCTTTCGAGATAACGTGCATAGATCTCACCATTGGCGAATTTCTCAAGCCGGACTTTTCCCAGCGTAATTCCCAGCGATTCGGCAATTTGATTTGCCAGCTCGGGGTTAACAGACCCTGAAAAAACGGCCATGCTCTTCTGCATTTCGGTCATCGACGCGCTCCTTTTGCTGAACTTGATAATGTTGGTCGCTTCGTATTGTATCCGCTCGATTCCGCTCTGCCCAGATCATTGCACCAACCATCGCGTTTTTTTCATTGATGGCGTGCGTCAACCCGCGTTCGGTCGTATCGAACCGTATTTTTTAGCTAGTCAACGCTTCCTGTTCGGCGAGACTTCCAATCAGCAATCTCAATCTGCTTCGAGCGCTCAAGCGCCAATGCGCCCGAAGAAACATCGCGCGTAATAACCGAACCTGCACCGATAATAGAATCAGCACCTACGGTCACCGGGGCAACCAACATGGTGTCGCTGCCAATAAATGCACCGTCTTTGATAGTCGTCTTATGCTTGTGAACGCCATCATAATTGCACGTGATTGAGCCAGCGCCAACATTAACGCCTTCGCCCATCTCGGTATCTCCGATGTAGCTCAGGTGCGGAACCTTCGAGCCTTTGCCGATAGTCGATTTCTTGATCTCAACATGAGTGCCCGCTTTTGCACCCTCACACAGATGGGTACCGGGACGTAAATAAGCACGCGGTCCACAGGTTGCATCATCATCAATGCGAGCCTTAACTGCTATGGTCTCTTCAAGTGCACATCCCCTACCGACAACCGTATCAGTTAGGCGAGAATTCGGACCGATAACGGTATCTTCACCGACGGCTGTTTTGCCAAAGAGGAAAGTGAGCGGCAGTAGTTCGACATCTTGAGCAAGCACGACATCAGGGCCAATCCATACAAGCTCAGGGTCGGTCATGGTAACGCCTTCAGCCAAATGGTGCTCATTGATGCGACGCTGCATGTATTTGGTTGCTTGCGCAAGCTGATTTCGCGAATTGATACCGAGACATTCGGTATGATCCTTGGTTATGAGAGCCGACACCAAGCGACCTTCGTTGCGACAGATTTCGAGCACGTCAGTTAAGTAGTACTCACCCTGCGCGTTGTCTGATCCAACCTTTTCAAGCGCTGCGAACAACGCCTTTGCATCAAAGCAATAAAAACCTGAGTTACATTCGCAAATTGTAGCTTCCGCTTCAGAGCAATCTTTCTGCTCAACAATACGACTAACCGCGCCGTCTTCATCACGCACTATGCGACCGTATCCGAAGGGGTTTTCCATTTCCATAGTGAGCACCACAACGGCGGCATCAGTTTGCTCGCGCTCAACGACGAGTGCATGAATAGTTTCTGGCGTAATCAGGGGGCAGTCACCCGAAAGCACGACAAGCGAGCCCCCGAAATCAGCCAGCGCTTCACGACAAACAGCAACCGCATCCGCAGTGCCGTTGCGGTCAGGCTGTACAACAATTTCGGTATCGGATTCGACAAGCGGAATGACCTGCTCACGCTCATGCCCAACCACGCTGACCACTTCGGCGATTCCCGCCTTGCGAGCTGCATCAATAACCCAGCGGACCAGGGGTTTTCCAAGCACCTCATGTGCTACTTTCGGCCTTTTGGACTTCATGCGGGTCCCGGCTCCTGCAGCAAGAACAATTGCGCGTGGCTCCATCGAAACCTCCCTCTCATACCTACCGTAAAGAACAGATTCCCAGTATAGCGCAAGGCCCTGAAAGCTTATGGTCGCACCCATCCGCTCCGCAGGGATTGCATGATCACGTTGTCGAAATTAACAGTCCGATGCAAAAAGGTCCGCGCGACATTTTTTACGCTGGAATGCAAAAAAGTAGCAGAATGACAAAGTTTTTGCATTCGAATGCAAAAACTTTAGTATTTTATCGCCGCACCGGATAACCTCCGTAGGGCGAATAATTGTCACACGGACGGTAGAGCGGACTCTACCCAAAAGAACCCTGGCACACACGGCGCCAGGGTCCCGATAATCCTCTGTCAACAAGCTTTGGCTAAGCTTTTTCTTTATCCCACGGCTCAAGCGCTGCAGCATGACGAGCGCTAATACGACCCCAA
Organism: Raoultibacter sp.; assembly: GCA_036638175.1. GTDB lineage: Bacteria > Actinomycetota > Coriobacteriia > Coriobacteriales > Eggerthellaceae > Raoultibacter. Next base: position 18,434 of record JAVWLC010000007.1, read on the forward strand.
ACCATGTTTTCCGCGTTATTGCCACCGCTAATACCGT
>JAVWLC010000007.1:18480-21965 GCA_036638175.1 Raoultibacter sp.
TATAACTTCGTCTTTGGTATCAAGAACCTGAGCGCTTTCGTTCTTCTTTGGCCCACCTAAGGTAGAACATCCACCCGGGTAAATCGGCCACGCATAATAAGGGGGATTGTTGAGCGGCAGCATGTTTTGTGCGGGGCGTCCAAAATCAGTATCCTCGCCACTTTCACACAGCGCATTGTATCGGTCAATTGAAGCCTGGAGTGTTGCAGTATCCATTTTTCCAGGGTCTACTTTGTTGATTTCCTTCACAAGCTCTTCGAGCGTGCTGCCCTTTTTGAGCCACCCGCGATCGAGCTCAGCCTTATTATCTTCACTCCATCCATCGTAGCGTCCAACTTCTTTCGGTAGCGTTGGCGCATACATGCCACGAGCGAGCTTGGCGGTCGGATCAGGCCCGAGACGTCCAGCGTCAAAGGCTGTTTGATCGATGATGGCCCATGTTGGTATCAGAGGGAAATCGCAAATGGCATCGTTAAACGCAAGATACTGATGCCATCCTACATGCGGACTGCTGCTCCCTTTTTCGTTGCGCCAACGCTCTCCCATTCGATTGACCCAGACAAAGTTATCAGTTTTTGGGCTCAATTGAATTGCATACGGATACTCTTCATCTTGGAAGTTTGGATTTGCTCCACCGATCATGCAATTCATGTGCCACAACTGCGCACCAACATTTTGGACCATCTTAATACCATCCCCCGTGTTGTACGGCCAGCCATAAAACCCAAGGGCGGGGTAAATCTTGAGATGCTCATTTTTGAGCTCTTCGTTGAACTCAAAGCCACCAATGGTCATCATGGTCGCCTTGCGAGCCTTAATCGCAATACGTTTTCCATCGTAGTCGGCATAGCAACCAAGAATTTCTTTTGTTTCAGGATTCTGAATTAATTCTTCATTCGTAGCGCTAAACAGTACCTCAATTCCTAGATCCTGTCGGTGCGCATCCATGATGTCCCAGAAGTTCATTCCATAGCCTTCAATGGAGCCAATCTCCATCGAGTCGGCACCAGGCAAAAATGGGTATTCGCAGCTCTCCGTGTACTTGCTTGCCAGCGTTCCTTCGTTTTGCTGCCAAGGCAATTCCCACTTTGTTGCGTACTCACCGTTTCTAACCGCTTCTTTTGCCCACGCATCAGCCATGGCATCAGGCGTAAGGCCTCGGCTGAACGCCTTGATATACGTTGCACACCCCACCTCGTCAACAGGGATCGTGAACTCCCCAAGATTGATTGCCGAATTTCCACCGCCACGAACGGGTGCTTTTTCTAAAATCAAAACTTCGGATTGCCCCTCATCTGCAGCAGTTAAGGCCGTCCACATTCCAGCACCGCCATAGCCGATCACCAAAATATCAGTTTCGTAATCCCACGTTTCAGGGAGATAGTCAGCTTTAGTATTTTCCGAAGCGGTCGCACAACCTGCGAGAGCGCTTGAGGCCACTATGCCCGCGCTTGCCAACGCTGCTCCTCTTAAAAATGAACGCCGCGAAACGCCTAATTCCTGTGCTTTTCCCATAACTCCTCCTAATTTTTAATCTCTTTTGTTAAGCAACCCTACGAATGGCACGTGCCGCACTCAAAAACACCAGCATGGTGGCACGAAGCACACATACTCTTGGCCTCTTGTAAGGTCTCGACGCTCTTGTGAGATACGTGGCACTCAGCACACTCAATCTCATCGTGGTCTTTACTTGCGGGAAGCGCATGAGGGTTCACGGCTTTCCCAGCGTCGTCAACGATTGCGATATCGGTTGTTTTCTGAGCCAGAGCTTCTCTGCTGTCATGACACAACAAGCACGCTTGCGAAGACACTTCGGTTTTCTTCAGCTTTGTTGCAGGCGTAGCGCTGCCTGCGTTTTCGTGTACTCCAGCAAGTGCCGATTCGTCGGTGTGACAATCGATACATGTGTACGAAAGGTCGGCATGAACCTTTGCCAAGCATCCGTTTGCTTCCTTTGCTGAAGTCGACTCAGCAGCATGGCATTGAGAGCACTCCATATCCATCGACCACGCAACAGGTGTTTCTGTCGAAGGCTTGCTTTGATCGTTTGACTCAGATGATTGCGTAGGAGCGCATCCCGCAAAACAACAAGCCACAAGCAACACGCACACAATTACCAACACAACTACAATGCGGTTTTTCATAGTCCCCCCTCTCGTCCGCTGTGACCATAAAACGAGATCGGGAGCACCCCGTAAACTTCCTGAGGAGTTGATTTTTGCATCAAAGTGAAACTCACCTTGAGAGGTAGAGAAGCAAAATGAGCGGTATAGATTTGTATTATTGCTGGTTACATAAGGTTTTCTGCATCAACACGCTCAACGATATCAATAAGCTCCTGCTGAGAGTGAACATTGGTTTTCTGATAGACGTGGACGATATGCGTGTGCGCCGTCCCTTCGCTTATTCCAAGTTTTTTGGCAATTACCACCTGGGTGCGACCTTGCGCCAGCAAACCAAGAACTTCACGCTCTCGAGTGGTAAGACCGCATTGCTGAGCGATTATCAAACAGCGGTCAGCAAGAGAATCTCCCAATGAAGTGGTTCCCTTTTTTGAACCGTGTGAGATGAATTGAGCAACCAGACTTTCTGGCAAAATAAGAATCACAACAATTACTAAGGCAAACATAAGGATACAAACCATTAAGGCGCGGTCGAATTCTTGCCAAACGGAAAAAAGGCTAAACGCCCAACCGGCCGCCATACCAAGACCCATCCCACCGAGATTCGCAAACATGCCAAGACCAAATACTCCCCAAATGTTACTCCGATTGTTATGCGCGATACCAACCAGTACACACCAGAACAAAACATCGAAAAGCTTGTATCCAACCGCTGCAATAATCGAAGCGATCGACACATACTCATAGGGAATAAAAAGCGAAAGCAGAAGTGCGCCAATCAAAATAGGAAATGAAATACGATACAAGCCCATACGATTAAAGCGCCCCGTCGTGAGCACAAGAACAAGAAGAACTGCCATAACAATAACATTTGCATAATTACGAATTGGCTGTCCTACTACCTCGAGAGACGAGCCAGACAACAAGCCCCGAAATGCAAAGTTAAACACAAAGACAAAGACGAATATGGAAACGCAGAACCTTCCAAGATTTACCAGTGTATGCTGTTCGGGCACATCGTCTGACTGCTTTTCCGCACCCAAACCGCTCCATTGTCCAGCACGCAACCCACGGTACAGCAGAACAAAAGAACCAAAGGGCACAAGGCAAAACAAGAACAGAGCAGCTGGCATCGTTTCTGCACCGCGTGCAAAAAGGGACATGAGCGCTGATAAAAAGAAAGCACACACCGTATAGAGCGTTGCTTGACTTGTAGGAAGATAGGCAAACTTATCTCCCCACAATGTTTGGAGCAACGCAGCGCCAATACCACAAACGAGTAACCCAACCGCAAAGATTGTGACACCCGATTCAACCACGCTAAGAATTATCAGAATGACGCCTACAAGCGAAAACACAGCC
>JAVWLC010000008.1:0-19360 GCA_036638175.1 Raoultibacter sp.
GAGGTACTTGTCATCAATACAACCTGTTTATCGGAGACAATCGGTGATGATATGTGCGGGATTGTTGAAAGGCTTCAAGTCCCGCTGGGCAAAGCGGTTGTATGGGCATCGACACCAGGCTACGCGGGCTCACAACTTGCGGGGTATGGAGCAACCGTTGCAGCGCTTATTCGCCAACTTGGTAGAATGCAAAACGAAGACGCGGCAAGTACAGATGTAGCAAGTTTTAACGTCTGTGAATCAGAGAAGTCTCGCCTTTGTCTACTCCCTGGATGGCTCAACCCCAGCGACGTTGATGCTGTGATGCAGTACGTCAATGTGCTATTCAATGAAGTAACTGTGCTTCCCGACGTACGGGGAGTCTTCGATAGCAAAACACCTGACAATCCTTCGCAATATGCGCCAGGAGGCACACCGCTTAAAGCTATTGAGCACATTGCCCAATGTTCTTGCGGCTTAGCACTTGGTCGTGAAGCAACAAAAGATAGTGCTTGTGCACTCGGTGAAATGATAGCAAAGTCCTCCATAAGGGAACTGCCGTTGCCCATTGGCATAACGGCTACAGATCACATGATTGGTGCGCTGTCTGAGACCAACCAGTTCCAGACTGGATAGCGCAAGAACGGACGCGTCTAATTGATGGAGTCATGCAGGTTGTTGATTATCTCTATGGCAAACGACTTCTTATTTGTTGCGATGCTGATCTGGCAACCGCCATTACATCGTTTGCTGTTGATGTGGGCTTGGTGCCGAGTTGTGTTGCGGTTGGTGATGCGTTGTCGGACTTTGAAGCCCATCTGCGAAGCACCGTTGAGATTCCAGGTGAATGCGTAGTTTTGACAGGTAAAGATCGGTTGGCTGTGGAGGAATACGTTATCTCTCATCCTGTTGACCTGGTCCTTGGCGATACAAGGAATAAACGACTTGCAAATCGGATGGGTGTTCCGCTCATTAGAATTGGCTTTCCGGTCGTTGATAGACCTCTTTCGCATACGCAGTCGCTTGTGGGGTATAGCGGTGCTCTCTCCCTGCTTCGGCGTATCGTTGAGGCTCTTTGTGATGCAAGCGAACACGATATGGCGCCAGAAGAGCTCTCGATATCTCGCTACTTTTAGACATACGAAAGAGAGGATTGCTTGATGGGTACACAAGCGCTTCGTCAAATTGCCTTCTATGGAAAAGGCGGTATTGGGAAATCTACTACGAGTCAAAACATTGCTGCAGCACTTGGGCAGGCAGGTCGATCGTTGCTCGTGGTTGGGTGTGATCCAAAAGCTGATTGTACCTCGCTTTTGACCGGCGAGTTCTTCCAGGAAACCGTTCTTGAAAAAGTACGATCACAATCGCGCAATGCTGCTCCCAATACGCCTGTTGATGGCATTATGCACAAGGGTTTTGCTGGTATCGCCTGTGTTGAATCGGGCGGTCCCGAACCAGGCGTAGGTTGTGCGGGACGAGGGATTATCTGTTCCATTGAGCTTATAGAGCGGCAAGGCATCATCCATGATGGACTCGACTATGTTTTCTATGATGTGCTCGGTGATGTTGTGTGCGGTGGTTTCGCTATGCCGATTCGGGAGGGGAAGGCTCAAGAGATATATCTGGTAACGAGTGGCGAAATGATGTCGCTGTACGCTGCAAATAATATTGCAATGGGTATTCTGAAATTTGCTGCATCGGGGCGCACTCGACTTGGTGGGGTTATCTGTAACTGTCGTAACGTTCCTGGTGAGATCGAGCTCGTGCAGACGTTTGCCAAGGAATTGGGAACTGCAGTGATTGGCGTGATTCCCCGTGACAATATTGTCCAAGTCAGTGAGCTAAACAATCAAACAGTCATCCAATATGCCTCAGAAAGCAACCAAGCGGATGCTTATCGCAAGCTCGCTTGCGCTCTTGAAGCCAACGAGCTCTTCACCGTACCGAGGCCACTTACGAAAGAGCGTTTGCGCGAACTTGCTTTGAGTATTGCCACACGTTAAACCCCATGCTTGCAAGGAAGGGGTTGTGTGAAGCAGCGTTCAAAAATCAGTGCTTGATACGATAGGCAAACGGGTATCTCTGCGAAATAGGATTATCGATCTGATGCCTTTCTTACGCGCCTTACCTAAAGTACTTTGCGTGACATGCACAAAGTACGGAAGGGGATTGCTATGGCACGAATTCAGAAACCACTGTATACGCCGCGCTATGTACCATCAGGCGACGAGATTGCCGTTATCGAAACAAACAAAGGAACTATCCGCGTTGAGCTTTTTGGCAAGGACGCGCCGCAGACTGTTGGTAACTTCATTGAGCTTGCAAGCAAGGGATTTTACGACAAGTTGAACTTTCACGGACGTGTTGAGGGCGATGTTGTGGTGGGCGGGTGCCCCGTCACTCGTGCATTGAGCGCTCAGCGGGTTCGCATGGCGGTGCGCGAGCAGTTGCGCGGAATCCATCCAGGTATTGGTGATGCGGGCTATGTTATCAAGGACGAATGGGCTACGAATGCAAAGAACCATCATAGCGAAGGTACGATATCGCTAGCGCGCAAATCAGGTGCTGATAGCGGAAGTTGTCAGATCTTTTTCTCGCTTGCCGATCATCCCGAGTACGACGAAATGTTCACGGCATTCGGTCATGTTATCGACGGCATTGAAGCCGTGCGTGCGCTAAGAATTGGTGACGAGATCACGAAGGTTACCATTGAAGGCGCTCATGATCTGCCCGATGATGCTCTGCTGCCACAGACCATACAAGTACGGGGAGAAGTCGAAGAGGACAAGCAGGATATTCCCAACCCCGATTATGTGGCAATGGAAGCGCTTGGCAAGATCTTGGGCAAGAAAGCCTCTGTATAGTACAAACGGTCAGCAACAGCTCTGATATAAAGTGCGAAGGCTTCCAGACGGGAGCCTTCGGTTACTCAAAGCCTGTTCGCACTAACATCAGGATGGAAGCGAGTTGGATACTGGAGGTTCCCATCCTTCGATGTAATCGATGAGATCTTGTTGCTTGTGTATCTCGGTTTTTTGGTAGATCTTCTCGATGTGGGTGCGCGCAGTGTTCTTCGCAATATGAAGATCGCGCGCAACAATCGAGAGCGTTCTGCCGCGTGCAAGGAATGTGAGCACTTCTTCTTCGCGTGGTGTAAGGCCGCATTCTTGCGCGATTCCACAACACTTTTCTTCGAGCGTAATCTCAGGACCAGTGGGTTCAGCTTCCTCAACCTTTTCGGTCTTTTTGCTCGTTCGTTTGATGGACATGATGGATCCAATGACGCTTTCTGGAAGCACCATGAAGGCGATAACAACCAGACACAAGATAGACATGAGGGCAACGGAGCCGATCTGGAGCGTGCCATCTGCGATCAGGGGACTTAGTACCGTGCTCAAAATATATCCTGCTGCCATACCCGTGAAGGTGTAAGCGACGCCGAGACCAAAGACGTAGGAGGTCGAAGCTTTGCCGTTCTTGCGTGCAATTTCACCAAAGAGAATCCAGGTGAGAATGTCGAACAGCTCATAGCCGATCCCAATCAAAAGAATCGATAAGGGATCGCGCTGTTCAAAAAGAAGCGCAATAGCAATGAGTCCTGCAATCATGATAGGAAGCGAGAGACGGTATACAAAGGAAACGTTCATGCGATCTTTCAAGAAGAAAGAAATTGCGAGAAAGATTCCACCCACGACCACAAGTCCAAATGAGCCGCTGCCACCGAAGAGGGCAAAAGGATCTGCTCCCACAATAGGAAAGGCATCAAACATTCTAATCAAGAATGAGAACACCATGATGGAAATCATGAGCTTTGTCGTGTCCTTATCGAGGTGCATTCGGGCACGTGGTTTGTCGTATCCGTCGCTATGAACGGTGGTTTCTTCTATGTCTTCTTCAACAACGCCTTCGGGCAATCCTGTTTTCCACTCGATCTTGCAGCGCTTGCATTCAAGGACAAGAAGCAGCATCGAAAAGACTGGTAAAGCAACAAAAACAATCTGATTATCACTTGAAGACATAGCCAGCGTGATGCCAGTAACAATGGCGGCTGCTGGCGCGCAGGTAAGCGAGAAGTACAAGTTTTGAGCCGCGAACCGCTCACCCCAGATTACCTGCAAAAGACCTGATCCTGCACCGCCCGCGATGAGGCCGAGGAGCAGGAGGGTTGGCGAATCGAGCCATGTGGCAGAAGGAACGCAAACGATAGAAGCAATAATGAGGCCTGTCATGATGTCGGTTAGCCGCTCGTGCATGCGAGGAAGGCTGCCAACAAAGCGCGTCATCATCATGGCAATCAAAGCTGCCGAGGCGGCACCTGCAAGCAAGAACACCCAGTCGGTTCGCATGTCATAGCTTACTACCGAAGCGGAAAGACACGAGACGATCCAAGCACGACACAAACCGAAGCCTGCGATAACCAAGATGTAATCGATAACGTTATTCTTTGTGCCGACCGCTGCATCGTTTTGGGCTGGCATGCTTGTAATATCCCTCATGATCTCCCCTTGTAAGCAATAATAGGCAATCAATTTTTCGTTACCTATCTATGCTGTACCTGTGCTTATAAATGTATCACATTTAGAAACGCAATGAACTGTTTTTGAATCGTATATCGTTAAAATTGAGACGATTTCCTCTCGGATGATTAATCCGATGAGGTAGTAAAACCCCAGATCAAAATATGAAATGCAAGAGAAATGCAAAATCACACTCCCTATACGGTGTGCCAATTTCGCTTGCTTCCTACAATAGCCATCATTGCCAGGCAGATTGTCCACCAAACGGAGGACACCGTCGCGAGGGAGTGACGATCATGAAGGATCTGCCTGTCTGGTTACCAAGGAGGAAGTATGAGTTCAGGAATTTCTCGTCGTAATTTCTTGAAGGGCGCTGCCGTTACGGGTGCTGCTCTTGCAGGAACTGCTGCACTGGCAGGTTGTTCTTCGGGTTCTTCAGCCGCGTCGGGCGATTGGATGCCTAAGACATGGGACTATGAAACCGATGTTGTTGTAATTGGTTATGGTGGAGCTGGCATGTGGTCTTCATTGGTTGCTGCTGATGAAGGTGGCTCAGAAGTTATCGTTCTCGAGAAGGCTCCTGTTGAGGGTGGCGGCAATAGCCGCATCAACAACGGCGAGTGGACCGTCATCAAAGACAAGAAGCTGTTCCGCGACTATTGCGTTGCGTTCGGTCATGGTCACATCGAAGAAGATATGATCGATGCCTATATTGCTGAGGGATCTCGTCACACTGAGTACGCTGACAAGTACGGCATGACCTACGAAGTTGCAGAAAAGGCTCTCGCTGGAACCATCCCTGAGTATTGGTTCTTGGATAACGGTAAGTATGCTGGCTGCATCGGCGTTTCCAACGTTGAAGGCTTTGGCATGACTACCTTCCATGAGCTTGAGGCAAAGCGCGCCGAGCTTGGCTTGCCTGTTGAGCTCAAGTTTGACTGCACCGAAGAGCATCTCATCCAGAACCCTGAGACCAAGGAAATCGTTGGCGTTCGCTTCCTTGAGGGTGGTTCTGAGAAGACCGTTAAGGCTCGCAAGGGCGTTTGCCTGTGCACGGGCGGTTTTGAGTTCAACGAGGATCTCAAGAATACGTACCTGAGCATCTATCCCTTCAAGTTTGAGGGCTGGCAGTACAACACGGGTGACGGCATTCGCATGGTTGAAGAAGTTGGCGCAAAGCTGTGGCACATGAACATGGTTATCTCGACCACTGCTATGTGGACCCGCGATCCTGAGTTTGACTTTGCAATTTTTGCTGGTCCTCAGTCCGATGCATTCTTTACCGTTAACCGTTTGGGTAAGCGCTATCAGAACGAGTCCAAGACCGGCGGCACCGCTCACAACGGCTGGCATACGCTTATGTCGTTCAGCGATGCAATTGACGATTATGATCGTATTCCTTCTTGGCAGATCTTTGACCAGAAGGGCATCGATGGCGGACCTATGGGCACCCAGCAGGGCGGTTGGTTTGAGTGTGGCAACTACACCACTGACCTTCCCGATGAGATCCGCGCATGGGATGGCTGGTCTGATGACAACAAAGTAGAGATCGAGCGCAAGTGGGTTCTCAAGGGTGATACCCTCGAAGACCTCGTGAAACAGATTCAGTCGTATGACCACTGGATGGATCTCGAGACCCTGAAGACCACGTTTGCTGAGTATCAGAGCTATTGTGACGCTGGCAAAGACCCTCGTTTCGATCGCGAGCTTACCGTTGAGGAGAACAAGCTTTCTGAGACTGGTCCGTATTATGCCATCTCGATCTATCCTGGCTCTTGTTCAACGCTTGGTGGTCCGAAGAAGAACGCTAACGCTCAGGTTCTCGATCCTGCGGGCAACGTTATTCCTCGCCTCTATGCTGCAGGTAGCTTCGGCAACTTCCAGGCACACAGCTACGGCATTACTGGCGGTAACAACTCTGAGAACATGGTATGGGGCCGTATTGGCGGACGCCACTGCGCCAGCCTTGAGCCTTGGGACGCAAAGAAATAAGTACTGACTTGTTCTGGAAGCCGCTGAGTACTTTCGGCGGGTAGCCACAGGGCGGCCTTGAAGTTTATCTTTGGCGGCTTCCATACCTTTTAATGGTTCGGCCGATGCGCATCGGCCGAACTACAAGCCGATAGGAAAGCTATGACGAACACAACTTTGAAAACAACCAACAAGGGACTTGTCACATTGGCTATAGCTGCTGCTGTGCTGGCTCTCGCTGTTGTTATGGGATTGGTCGTCGGTTGTTCTCCTCAGCCGACTAGTTCGGATTCGGGAGACAGTAAGCCTGCCAAGGAAGACCCTATGGCAAGCCAAACAGTTGACTGGACCATGGATATAGACTGCCAATCTTGTCACACAACCGAGACAAAAAGCATGACCGACCCTGCCTGTCCTCAAGCGTCTGCACACGCTGATCTGGCATGTAATACATGTCACACAGAAGAGAAGATTCTCAAAACAGCACATGAGGGCGTAACCTACGCGGACACTCCGGCTTCAAAACCGACGGTTGTCACGGTTAATCCCGAAACGTGCCAGACCGCTGATTGCCACGGAACACTTGCCGATATGGCAGTAAAGACCGCCGATAATCAAGAGTTTAAGGACGAAAAAGGCAAGGTCCAGAACCCGCATGAGTATCCGAGCAATGAACAGCACGACACGATGAACCCAACATGCACCGATTGTCACAACAACCACTCTAAGGATTTGCAGAAAGATGCCATGAAATGGTGTGCTCAGTGCCACCACAAGGGCGTTTTCCAGTGCGGAACCTGCCACGAGTTACGTGAACGAGCTGCTTAATCGCGACGTACGATAAAGACATACCCCGAGATCACAACTCTCTCTGAGATCTCTCCCCCTGAAAGACCCGACAACCCTCCCTCGTCGGGTCTTTCCCTTTGGGCATCATGAAGATCTGGCGTTCACCGCCCGCCTCTTGGGAGCCATTCTTTTTTCATGGGAGTGCATGGTATGATGCTGCGGTGCATCGAGGGCCGCTGATGCGGCTGGTAGGAGACGGTATGGACGCAGCAAAAATCGAAGAGGGTGTTCGGCTCATTCTTGAGGGAATCGGGGAAGATCCTGACCGCGAGGGACTACTCAAAACGCCTTCGCGTGTTGCAAAAATGTACGAGGAAGTTTTCGCTGGTTTGGAAGAAGATCCTGCTCAGCATTTTGAAACTACCTTTGATGAGCATCATGAGGAAATGGTCCTCGTTCGCGATATTCCGTTCTACTCGATGTGCGAGCATCATTTGGTGCCGTTCTTTGGGCTTGCTCATGTTGCTTACATTCCCGCAGCTAATGGTCGCATCTGTGGCTTGTCAAAGCTCGCTCGTTTGGTCGATGCGTTTGCGAAGCGTCCGCAGGTGCAAGAGCGGTTGACCTCTCAGATAGCAGATACCTTGATTGAGCATCTTGGGCCGCAGGGTGTGATTGTGGTGCTTGAAGCCGAGCACATGTGCATGAGCATGCGTGGGGTAAAGAAAGCTGGTGCTCGAACAACAACGAGTGCGGTTCGCGGTAGCTTTGAGCGTAGCCAGGCAACGCGCAATGAAGCGCTTTCGCTCATTTTTGCGCAACGCTAGGAACGTAAGCCTGCGGTTATGCGGTATAGTGATTTGGAAATCTGCAGTGTTGTTGAAAGGGTAGAACATGAAGTGCGTCGTATCTGTTTTGGGCAAGGATAGAAGCGGTATTGTTGCCGCAGTATCGAATGCGCTTGCGCAGTGCGGAGCGAACATCGATGACATTAGTCAGACAATTCTCGACGATATCTTCTCGATGACCATGCTTGTGACGCTCGATATAACGGCAGCGGATTTTAACACGGTTCAAGAACGTCTTGAGGGCGTAAGCAAAGATCTTGGCGTGCAGATTATCATGCAGCGCGAAGACGTATTTCAATTCATGTACAAAATTTAGCCAATCCCTTTTTAGGGTCTTCTTTGTTTCCCGATGGTTTTCGAAATGTAGAAATTTTCAAAACCACCAGCGAAAACGTATCATTATGAAGCAAATGCAGGCAAGCCGTACAGTATAGAGCTCGGCGCAATGAGATCACCTGTTCATGGATCATTGCCAAATATATAGAGCTTAATAAAGCATGCTATTCGATAAACGTTAGAGCTTGCTGTTGGCAGCGGCATGTTTAATACATGCTTCGACTAGTGCCTCAACGGTTTCTGTTGCATCAGGATGAACATAAGCACCCCATTTTGTGCTCGGCAAATTTGTTGGGCGAATTACCAAAGGTGGACTGAACCTTTCAAACGAGGTTTCACCGACAAAGCAAACAGCTTTGCCTTGAAGACAGTCCATGATGAGTTTCTCGAAAAAAATCGTCTTTTTAACCACGTTGTTTTGCGCAAAGAAGGATTCAAAAGCCTCAAGACCCACGGTATCTCGATTGTCTGTTCCCGCATAGACCGTGATATCGTTGAGCATGTCCATGGTGATAATTTTTTCATTTGCCAAAGGGATTTGGGGCGATACGCCTATCGACATTTTCTCATTGCTTAATGGTATGAATCGCAGTCCGCTTGCATCAAGCCTCTTTGATTGTATGAGAAAACATAGGTCGAATTGGTGATGAGAGAATCCTTCGATCATCTTGTCAGGATTTGTTTCAACGAAGTCCACCCACACGTTTGAATTGTCCGAGATAAAAGTTTCCATTACTTCTTTAAAGAATGGCGACACTTGCCACCAGACGCCGACGCTGATCTTTTCAGCTGGGCCATTTTCAGCGCACATGCGGCCACGATCCTTTGCCGCATCAAGCAGGGCGAGCGCTTGTTTCATGGCTTCATAAAGATGTTTGCCTGCTTCGGTAGGTTGAACTCCATAAGGGCTGCGCTCAAGAATTCGATAACCGATTTCTCCTTCAAGCGTGTTGATGCGTTGCTGAAATGATGGGACAGAGAGATAGTCGGCTTTTGCTGCTTTGCTAAAGCTTCCCTTTTCTACAGCGGCGATAAAAGATCTCATTTGGTTTTCGTTCATGGGTTCCCCTATTAGGTAAAAGCTAAATGCCCTTAACAGTACTTGAAATAGGCACGCTCCCGGTGCCTCTCTATGATAGCCCTTATACAGGCAGAACAAAGGGATGTTTGCTGTAACAAGGAGGAGTTTATTATGAGTGAAATGAACGTATCGCGTCGTAGCTTTCTTGGATTAGGGGCGGTGGCAGCGCTGGCCGCTGGCACAGGGTTAGTAGGATGTGCGCCACAACAAGGCGGTCAGAAAGCCGAAGCTCAGGGCGTTGTTGTTGGGAATGCAGCCGACGTCGAATGGACCAAGGAGACTGACGTTGTTGTTGTGGGATTTGGTGGTGCTGGTTCTGCTGCAGCTATTGAAGCAAAAAAAGCTGGTGTGGAAGTCGTTTTGCTGGAGATGCTGAAAAACCCAGGGGGATCTACTCTCGCAAACGGTGGATTCATCATGATGGGGGGAACGAAACTTCAGGAAAAATTTGGGCTTGAAGATAGTCCAGAAAACTTTTTCGCCTATCTTTCTGCTGCGGCTGGCGAAAATGCCAATCAAGAAGCAATTAAGCTTATTTGTGATAAATCTCCCGAGCTTTATGATTGGTGTGTTGAATGCGGAATGGACTTCGAAAGCGGGCAGTGCGACACGGAACATCACCTAGGTGGGTACAATGCTGGATTCTCTCTTGGATACAGCGGCAACGAACAGTCTCGAAACTTTGCGAAAGCAGCGCGTCCTGTTCCTCGTGGGCATATGGCTCAACCAGGCTCATCGGGTAAGGATATGTTTGCAGCTCTTTCAAGTACCGTTGAGTCTTTGGGTATTGAGGTTCTAACCGAAACGCCAGGCAAACAACTTGTAACTGATGAAACGGGACGCGTTGTTGGTATTCTTGCCGAAGGCCCCGATGGCGAACTCGCCATCAAGGCACGCAAGGCGGTCATCATGACGGCTGGCGGATTCGTTGACAACGAAGAGATGCTCAATGCGAACTATCCTTTTACGAACAAGCGTGGTCCTGCGCTGACTACTGCAGGTAACGAAAACGGCACGGGTATTTTGATGGGGCAAGCAATTGGAGCGACCACGTTTGGTATGGGATGTTTCCAAATTGGCAAAACCATTTCTACTATGGGCGATCCCCTAGCACACGGCGTTTTGATAGATGAAAACGCACGACGCATCGTAGCCGAAGATGAGTATAACTCGTTTATCGGAAGGGCTATTATCATGGCCCCCTCATCCAAATGCTACATCATCTTCGAAGATGCCTACGCGACAGAGGGTGATGCGACAAAGTACTATGGCGAACCTTTGGCTACAGCAGATTCAATTGAAGAACTTGCTCGGGCAATCGGTGTTAATGCCAGCGTACTTGAGTCTACGGTGTCTTTTTACAATGAGTCTGCTGCGGTTGGGGAAGATCGGGAATTCGGAAAGGCGACGAAGTATCTGAGCGCCCTTGAGAATGGTCCCTTCCACGCTTTTGCACTCGGTTCTGAGACGTGTTATACGGCTTCGTGTGGTGGACTTAAGATCGACCTTGATGCTCACGTGATTGATATGAGTGGAAATGTTATTCCTGGCCTTTATGCGGCTGGGCGAAACGCGGGTACGATTTATGGATGGTATATGGGTAGCGGGTCTTCGATGGCAGACGTCTTAACGTTCGGCAGAATTGCTGGTCAGAATGCAGCAGCAGAAAAAGGTGCTGAGTAGCCAATATTTTGCTCGAGGCGAGCGAGATAAAAAATAGCAAACGTTTACCGTGGTAAGGAAATGTGTATCGGAAGGGGCTTTTATGCGGCCCCTTCCTTTCGTTGCACCACATTCAGGAGACTGACCTCTTGCAAGAGGGAGGTACAAGGGCTCAGTCTTTTAGATGGGCGCGGGTGTTAATCAATAAAATTTGCTAAAAACGGTTTTTCTTGAGCACAGTAAGGAGTTGCAAGGTTCGTGTCGACGATCCATTCATTGCAGGCGGGTTCAAAAAACTTGTCGATGTAGCAAAAGTGATAGGGTGTGGTCATATACTTTCCTAAAAGCGAAGTGGGTTCATCAAAATCGCATTCGTAAGCGTAATCCCAAGAATTGGTGCCAGATGATTCAACGACCTTTGAAAGCTTGCAGTTTTTTAAGCCAGGAACAAAGTTGGTCATGCCGTTCATGCTGGATTCCATCTTGGCAACCATGGCCGGATCGGCATCATCAAGTAAGCTGAAAATAAGAACGCGATGGCAGTTTGAGAATTTCTTTTCTTGTAAGGTCAAAATTCCTTCACCGAATGCAACGAATTCGAAATAATCAACGACCGATTTGTCTGCCAGTAAAGATTCCAGATTTGTTAGTAGGCCCTGCTCCTTTACCTGATCATATTCGTTCTGATCCTTAAAGCCCAGCTCGCAGAAGTAGTCACCACCGGGCATGGGCGGAGTTAATGTGTTCGCTGCAAGGTTAGTGGGGGTAATGGCATTTGCAGCATTTTGCATAGCGGTAGCGAATTCTTTTTTGGCAGCGTCATTAGCTTTTTCCGCAAATGTCACCATGTATACAGCACTAAACATTATTAAGCACCTCCATATATTCTTCGCTTGCGTAATAGGAGCGGTCGCGAGCAATAACACGATTTTTGGCCGAAATACACCATTCCATATATTCGGGCGAATACCGTGTTGCCGAGGACATAGCCCAAGCAGAAACTGCAAGGTCGTCAATCGTCCATACGACTTGAATTTTATTTGAGCTATCTTCAAGCCATAGAGGTGGTGAAACAGTTGAGCTTACCAACGTCATTCCAGCGTTTTCCTCAATGGGACGAAATACTTTCATGTAGTCGTCAAGAAAAGACTTCCCATCACCAGGCTTTGGGGTGAAGGTATCTACAATATAGACTTTGTCGGACGAGACGTTTGTCGGTGTCTGAGTTGCTTCAGCGGAAGCTTCATTAGACAATTCGTTACTGGTAGTTTTTTCGGCCGAAGAGCAGCCTGCGATCATTCCCAACGATGCAGCTCCCAAGAGGGCTCCTGTCACTACAAATGATCGTCGAGAGATACCGGGGGTATCTTCGAAAGGTCCATCCCCTGTTTTTGTATGGTCGTAATCCGTCATCGCATCCTCCTAAATATGCAACAAAATAACCAAATACTTCCTTGTTGAGTAGGATACGGAGTAGGGGTTGCTGCAAGAATCATGAACAAACTGATACGATTGAGAAATAAACTGATGGATAAACCCAGGAGGCTCAATGCACGATAGCCAACTCCAATCTTTCTTAACAGCAGCTCGTTATGGAAGCTTTAATAGCGCCGCGAAAGAAGAGCATCTTGCTGTACAGTCATTCGTGCATCGAATTAATTCCCTTGAACACGAATTAGGCTTTTCGTTATTCTCTCGAACAACAAAAGGAATTGTTCTCACTCCAGCAGGCGAAGAATTCTTAGGTACGGCGCAAGAGATGCTCAACCTCTTGAAAGCAGGAAAAACCCGAGCACTTAAGACCGCTGATCAGCTCCATGAAACTATACGAATCGGTGTGCCTTGGAGAGTGTTTCCGTTACTGCAAGCACTCTATGTCGACTACCAGGAGCAATATCCAGAGGTAAGTATCGAATGCCTAGAGACCTCGCACGAAAACCTCTTTGCGGATTTGTCGCAGAAGGCATTCGATGTCGCTTTCTTTCCCTATTCGCTTACCACCCTTGAAGACGGTATAGAATCGCAATGCCTCGCCTCAGTAAAATCAGTCTGCGTATTCCAAAAGAATAGTGATCTTGCCGAGCTTGAAACCATTGATCCAGTTGATTTGATTGGCAAAAAAGTACTTTTTGGTTTTGATTACCACTCTTCTCCAGGCTTCCAGTTTTTGGAGAACTGGCCAGCGGGAGTGGACATGATTCCAGGAATGTTTCCAGGAGAAGAGGTTGTACTTAAGTGTTTGAGTGACAAAAATATTGTAGCCCTGTTTTCGCAGGATACAGCACCTCTTGTATGCCCGCCCCTTATCGAACGACCGATTAACGGATGTCCGCCATTTCCAGTAGGTGCGTACTACTCATCAGATGCGAGTCAGACAATTCTTGATTTCATCGATTATGTCGCAAAGCGATACGACGGCTTTGAGCAAGATTAGTCTCACCTGATGCCCACAATCATGTCGCGCTGCTATTCCAAAATGAACTATGCATCTCTCAAAAGAGACCACACCAATCGCATGGTGTAGTCCCTTGTTGATACAAAGATTTACGCTGTAACTCAGATAACGATGGTTACTTACCCGCAACAACCTCGTGGGCGGTGTTGGCAGCCGTACGTGCACTATTGATACCATGACACGTCATCGAACCGTTGATGTCGATGCCGTACATGTTGTTGTACAGCATGCCACCGTCAGCGCCAACGGCAAACAGGTTGTCAAACGCCTGATCACGGCCTGGTTTCTTGACGCGGAAATTGCGATCAGTCTTCACGCCGCCAGAATACAGGCCCTCAAGTGCTCCGCGAATGAGACCGCAGTAAAACGGGGGTGTAGCTACTTCCATCAGGTATTGAGCATCTTTGCCGTAGTCGGCATCTTTTCCTGCTTTTACCAGCTCGTTGTAGTTCTTAACGTTCTTGAGGAACAGCTCTTTATCGACACCTTCCATCTTGCCAGCAAGCTCTTCAAGAGAGTCAGCCTTGTAAGCGTCATCGCCTTTGGCGATCATTTCGTCCCATAACGTAGCTGCTTCTTCGTCGCCGTCGAGCATGGTGGTCAAGATGTTTTTGTCCATGATGCTCCAGCAGGTGCCACCAGCAAGCCTCACGGGAACATTCTGAAGTTCGAAGTTGTGCGTGTAGGTCGAGCATGCCTCGTCAGAGAAGCGCTCACCATTGATATCCACCCACAAGCACGGTCCGCCCCAGCAGAGCTTGTCCCAAATAGGACCCCAAGGACCAGCCGAGCCAATGATGTTAGTGCAACCAAACGCAGGAGCACCGTGCTCAATGCCGCCCGCCTTGATCATCATCGTGACGCCATCGCCGTAGTGACCAGGGGTACCGATGACGCGGATATCGCTCAGATCAATGCCAAGCTTGGCCATGCGATCTGCATCTTCGCCAAATCCACCGGTACCAATGATGATTGCTTTAGCGTTGATTTTTATAGTATCGCCGTAGATGTCTGTTGCATAAGCGCCAACAACTTCGCCGCCTTCGTTTACGATAAGATCACGAGCTCGGGTGTTGAGCCGGAGGTTTACACCATGCTCAGCCATCTTTTTCTTCATGAAGGGAAAATAACCAATGCCCGCAGCTCCACCTTTGTATACATAGTCGAAGCTGAATTCAGCACGATAGCGGCCTTCTTTATACATAGCCAAATAGGCAGGATCAAGATCTTCGATCGCCTCGTATTGCACGCCATTATCGATAAGCCACTGCACGTTTTCGGCGGCATGACCGATCATATCGCGAATGAACATCTGATTAACGGTGTACGACTGCGCATCAGCTTCATAGCGAACCATATCGCCAAGGGTCGCCTCGCCAGAATTCGGATGCAGACCATACGCATTTGTGCACTCAACGCCCGTACCATTGCCGCCCAAAGCCGATTGACCCTCAATCAGTATGACCTTATCGCCGTTCTCCCCTGCTTGCACAGCGGCTGCCGTACCTGAAAAACCGCCGCCTATAACTAGGATGTCACATGAAATCTCTTCGGTAATCTGGCTTGCCCAATCTTCTTCTTGCGAGTCTTTTTTATCCGCCGCATACGCAACACCAGCGGCGCTCATTGCGAAAGCTGCACCTGCTGCGCCTGCGCCTAGCAAGAAATTTCTTCTGCTCAGTTTTGTCATTTGAATATCTCACTTTCGAATCGATGAAATGAAAACGTCAGGTTTGCCGCACGGGCATTATTTCTTCTTGAAATCGCCTTCGGTATAGGCGATTGTCTCGCCGTCAACTACAGCCTCAAGGCTTTTGATGGTGTACGTGTTGTCTGTGACGTTTTCATGCGTCGCACCAATCTCGGCACCCGCAAATTCAGTTACCTCCACCTGCATGGTAAGACTTTCGATATCGAAACCGGTAAACTCGCCCAACGTTGCAATGTAGTCGGCATATTTGGGATCGTCGCTCGATACGGTCAGTGGGCTGTCTTTTGCTGACACACCCCAATCAACCAGAGTCATCTCGTTTGTTGCGGTTTTCACGAGCGTCTTTGTTCTGCTGCTTTCGGTGCTCGGAGCATTTGAACTTGAACCGTTCGATCCCCCGCCTGAACTACAACCAGCAAGTGCGCCAAACGACAAAGCCGCAACTACGACCACTGCAAGCATCATCGTTGCGAACTTTGATCCGCTCCCTCTTGTCGAATACTTTCCCATTTCTTCCTCCCTTTCAATCCTGTCTGCCGTTTCATATGCAAGCACGATGCTTGCTGACGGCTTAGGAAAAATTGAACAGTGGATGAGAAATGTTTTCTTCATCAGTAGCGGGTATTTTGCAGAAATCACCCGTTTGTGATGAGAACGGGTGATTATCTGACCTGCATTGATAGCTCTTAGGCTAAGCGGAAGGAGGAAACATCAAATCGAGAAGCTCTTGCCGATTGTGCACATTGAGCTTGGTATAGATGTGTCGAATATGACTTTTCACGGTGTTCTCGGACACGAATAAGTGCTCGGAGATGTAGGGGCCGTTGCGGCCAGCTATCAAAAGCGAGAGCACATCTATTTCGCGGGATGTGAGGAAAAACTGAGCAGCCATTTCAGACACACGATTTTGATATCCCACCGAAGAGGCAAGAGCGGTTTCGCCTTCGCTCGAAACTTGCTCCGCATTCACAAAGTCAATCTCGTACTTGTTGAGTATTTCCTTGACAGGATTCTTCCCACTCAAAAAACCAAGCGTCAGAAGGAGAAGGATGCTTCCCAGTACAATAAACGAAACAGTTACCGAACTTCCCTCTGTTACCAACCCAACAACAGTCCCCGCAAAAATACCGAACTGATCAACGGCATAGACAACACAGATGAGCATCAAAAGCGATGTGCCCGATTGGTAGCCGAGCATGATGGTAAGTGCCAAAATAAGCAAATCGAAACCCGCATAACCTATAAGGAACAAACAGTTGGGCAAAAATGTGCTCGGAGCTCCCAGCACCGATATAGTCCCACCCGCAATGAGCCCGAGAGACATAAACAACAACGCTACGCGCAAGATGGAATAAGGCTGCCAAGAGCAAAAGAGATAGCCAACGAGAACCGACAGGCTCACTACCGCGCGCAGGCTAATCGAGACATACTCAAGAAAATTACCTTGCACAACACCCGAGAAAAGCGCTTGATAGTTCACAAAACCAAACGATGCACTTATGAATAGCACCATCAACAAAAAGTAAGGGTCACAACCAAGGATCTTTCGTGTCTTGCTGGCTCGCTTCCCTTTCGCAGCAGTAACCGATTGTAGTGTTGCCTTATTCTGTCCCCGAACCAGATAAACCGCGTAACTTAGAGCAGAGAGAAGCGGAAGCATGACCGCAAAAACAACCGACGCAAGCGGCTGCAAAAACATTACCAGCAGAATTGCGACAACATTAAGCGGCAACGCCGTAGCAAGGTGAATGAGTGCATTCGTTGGACCCTGGCAGGTGGCAACGCTTCCCGCCAAAACCGCACCGATACTCTGATACATGCCGATAAGAATTCCACCCGCAATAAGAAACGGCACAGAGCCAGAAGCTCCCATCCAAATGAGAACCGACCCAAGACTTCCACACACCAGCGAGCACAGCGCGAAAACTTTAGGATTGAGAACGAGTGTGCGCATGGTACAACTTGCTGCAAAAATTGCCAAGAGAAGCGCGCTCATGGCAAGTGAAACAACAAGCGGCAACACATTTATGGGATAATTCGCCGCGGAAAAAAGCGCAGGACTTAGAGGCACGACATCGAACCATGACCAGAAAAATGACGATACAAGCAATGCAACAGGAGAAATGTTTCCCGAAAACCTGTTAAGCAGTTCATTCATAAAAGACCACGCCCACCCCTCGCACGTTTCCCCAAACGTGAATCGATTAAGCTGCAAGTGTAATCTAACTCAGGTTTTTAGAGAACAGCATCAAGGAAAAATGGCCCCAGTGTTATACCGAGGCCATTCAGTCAAACTATCCCTCTCAACGAGCTGTCACCAAAGCGAAGCCCAACGCAGCAAGTGTACTGCCTAGTCCTCTACCTCGATGGTAGTAGGATCAGCAAGCGTACCGCGCTTGTCTTTTACAACAGACACAATGAAGCCGCCGATACCCACGATCCACATCAAGCAGGCGAAGACGATGTTTAAGACCATGTTGTCCAGACCAGTGAGCAAAGCGAAGTTGCTAATAACCAGAAATGCGATGTAGCACAGACCGACAAGAGCCAAGAGCGGCGCAATGGTGGTCGTGAAGATGTTGTAATGGAAGCCTTCTTCCTTATTGTGTTTCCGCATGTACCCAATAACCGAGGCGCACACCAACAGCTCAAGCGTCATGATACCCACAACCGCAATAGCCGAAGCGATAGCACCAATCTGCGTGTAAGGATCAAGCCCAATTATGAGGCAGATAATAACAACCGTCAGGCCAAATACAAGCTGCACAATTGAAGCGATGTAGGGAGACTTGTACTTCGGATGCGTACGACCCAGCGCCTTTGGCAGCATACCTGCGCGCCCAAATGCGTACAGATAACGTGATGCCATATTGTGCGTAGCCAACCAGCAAGCAAACGCACTCATAATGAAGAAGAAGTTGAAGATGTGTCCAGCAATCGGTCCCATGTAGGTTGTGACTACCGTGTAGAAGATGTTGCCAGCCTGATCAGACTGTGCCATAGCTACGATCTCATCGCCACCCATACCAGCAATAACTGACCATGCAGTAAACGCATACACTACGCCGACAAAGATGACGGCAAAATAGGTAGCACGCGGAACCGTACGACGAGGATCCTTGGCTTCTTCGCCAAAGATTGCCGTAGCCTCAAAGCCGATGAAACATAAGAAGGCAAATGCTATGCCCAATCCTGGAGCCCCGCTAAAGAATACCGAGGGATCAAACGACGCAGTCGTATACGCCGCAGGACCAGCCTGGAAAAGCACCGAAAGATCAGTAGCAATGAGGATAACGGCCTCACACACAAGGCATACCATGAGAAACTTCGTGCCACCCTCAATACCAAAGTATCCGAGCAGGAACACGGCGATATACAGCACAATGGTGAGTATCCACCATGGAATCTGGATTCCCAGTTCCAGGTTGAGGATGTCGGAGCCAAAATAGCCACCCACCGCAGCGGTGTATAGCGTCAGGAAGTTGTACGCCGCAACAGCAAGATAACCTGCTGCTCCGCCGAGCCGCTTACCCAACCCCATTGAAATGTAGGTGTAGAAAGCACCCGCATTTGTCACATGCGCGCTCATCGCCGTATAGCCTACGGAGAACAAGATGAGCAAAATCCCAATGAACAGAAAGTCCATCGGCGCAGCAATGCCGTTGCCAAGCCCAATGATGAGCGGAATGTTTGCAGCGCATGCCCCCAAGGGTGCCGCAGCTGCGACCACGAGGAACGCAAGAGGTATGGTGCCAATGACACCGTGCCTTAGTTCCGTAGAGTGATCGGTTTCTTTAGCCATATCCAATCCTTTCCAATTGTCTTTTCTTGGGCATCAAGGGCAGACCATTCGACCAACGCGAATTCAACCGATTATTCAATAAAGTCATACGAATCTATCCCACAGAAAGCCCCATAGCTCAGAAAGTGTCACCCACTCACTTCCAAAGTGTGAACAATAATACTCTCACTCATAGAAATATTGTTCATGCATCCTCTATTTTTTTTCAT
>JAVWLC010000008.1:19370-21466 GCA_036638175.1 Raoultibacter sp.
GCAAAAAAGTGAGGATAATAGGTAGAATAGGACGAACAATACGTCCACGTGCGTAGATAGGAGCTATCAATGAAGATCGAAGAGGGCTTTATTCCATTCGAAGGATACGATACGTACTATCGCATCGTCGGAGAAAACGATCCTGGAAGGCTTCCCCTGCTCGCCTTGCACGGCGGCCCCGGAAGTGCACATTTCTATCTCGAATCGCTCGATGGCATCGCCGAGAAATACGGTCGCCAGGTCATCTATTACGATCAGAGCGGTTGCGGCAAATCGGTTACACCCGACCGTCCTGATGTATGGAGTGCCGAATTCTTCGAGCGCGAACTTGTCGAAGTACGCCGCGCTCTCGGCCTTGATGCGCTTCACCTACTCGGTCAATCGTGGGGTGGCATGCTCGCCATGCAATATGCAACCCATCGACCCGCTGGCGTTGCCTCGATGATCGTCGCAAGCTCGCCTGCCGACACTAAGCTTTGGGTGAAGGAAGCTAATCGTCTACGCTCCTATATGCCCGAGGATATGCAAGAAGCTCTCGCCCAAGCCGATATTGACGGCGATTACGAACGCCCCGAAGTAGTTGCTGCTTCTGACGAGTACTATCGCCGCCACGTTTGCAAGCTCGATCCTTATCCCGATTACGTTAGCGCAAGCTTTGACCAAATGGGCGAAGTCTACATGGTCATGCAGGGCGCAAGCGAATTTGTGATGACAGGCAAGCTCAAGGACTGGGATATCACCGATGACCTGCATAAGATCTGTATCCCCACCCTTATTACGTCTGGCCTGCTTGACGAAGCAACACCCCTTGTTATCAAGCCACAGCTCGACAATATTCCAGACGCACGCTGGGCACTCATCGAAGGCGGCACGCACTTGTGCCACGCCGAGTATCCAGAAGAGTACAACGCCATTGTCGAAGATTTCATGCGCGAACACGAATAAGGTTTCGCTGAGCTGATGATCAGCCGCGCATGGTAAACGACATTACGAAAGGTCGGGATTCCTTTGGACTTCCGACCTTTTTAGATGCCTAAAGTGGCTGCGCCTCCACAAACACTTGTGTCTTCGGATAAAACGTCACGCGAGCGTATCCTCCCGTATCGACGATCTGCTGCAGAGCCTGCTTGTCCTGCTGCTTAATGGATAGATGAATGGCCTCATCTTGTATGGTCTTGAATTCAATCTCGACCGTGGTTGCGCTCAAGGAACTATAGCGCCCCCGCGGACGATCTTCTTTCGCGTCGCTTAAAACGCCGTCTATCGTTTGGGGACCATTCTTCAAATCAGTTGCACTTTCGGAAACGATAGTGATGCCCGCAAGCAAGCCGAATCCCGACAGAAGCAGAAAGAACAAGAGCATACCGACTTGAGACGTGTGCTTGTAAGATATTTTATTGCGCTTGCGATGCCTGCGATACAGCACGAAGACCACAATGCAGAGCGCAATGGCAATAAGGGGCGCTGCAATGGTGCGATCAAGCGCAGAAAGAGCTCCAAGGGCTACGAAAGCTGAACCGCCGTAAAGCACCACGTTAAGAAGCACAACCCCACATTCATGAGCGAACGCACGAGCCTCATCACGCGTATGCGGAACAAAATCTTTAATGTTGCTGAGTAAGATACCGAAAATCACAAGAATACAGAGCGTGA
This sequence comes from Raoultibacter sp., assembly GCA_036638175.1. GTDB lineage: Bacteria > Actinomycetota > Coriobacteriia > Coriobacteriales > Eggerthellaceae > Raoultibacter. The sequence continues at coordinate 21,024 of JAVWLC010000008.1, forward strand.
ACAGAAGAAAACCGATGCCACTTATTCCGTAATCAATAACGCCCTCAATACCAATCGATGTTGAAAATTCACCATAGAAAATTGCAACAATACCGAGTACGAGCGAGACAGCCCCGAAAAGAACAAGAACGGTTTTTCCCTTTGAAAGGCCTGGTCGTACGATATCCATAGTCTTCTTTCTGATCAAGGTCCCACAGCGCAAACGCCTCACGCAAGGCTCTGCGTTATTCACGTGAATGTGACATTATACGAAATATCAGCAATGGTTGCGGAGGTAGCGAAAAGACGGGTCAGCATCTCGTGCCAACCCGTCCAGTAGATCCTTAAACATTTGGAGCTGTACAGTGCTTAAGCTTTCGCTTTTTCAGCATCCATCTTCGCGTATTTCTTTTTCATCGAAATATTAAGAATAATGACGCTGACGAGCGATCTCGCACAAAAGA
>JAVWLC010000009.1:0-20606 GCA_036638175.1 Raoultibacter sp.
CCTCTGTAAATAAGGAATAGCTATGAAGATTTATGTTTCGTTAAGCGTCGATACTGACAGCACCAAATCACCATCTATCGAAGACCCTGACAAACGAGTATATCGTGAGCGTCAGGAGGAAGAAGATGAACGCGAGCGTGAAGAAAACGAGCGCATGAACGAACAAAACCAGAATCCTGACTAATGATTCTGATGTGATTAAATTATCATTGTTGTCGAAGGAGACAGCTAAAATGGAATCATCTTCTACTACGACGAATTTGACAGTTAAAGCTGTCCGTCGCGTGAAGCTAGACGCTCCTGTTCCTGTATACGATGCGACTATGCCTGTGCATCATAACTTCGTGTTGGGCAATGGTGTTGTTGTTCACAATACTGCGAAACACGCACGTAACCCTGACCATCAGGAAGTTATGCTTGCCGGCGGTAAACCTCTTAACGGTCTGAAAGCAAGTCTGGCTGACGTACTCAAGCACAAAGAAGTGCAGGGCATGTTGGTGTCTGTCGGTGCTGACCTGAGATCGTTAGACCCGAAAGCAGAAGCGCCGAAGCTGAGTACGAAGAATCTGCGTATCGGTAACTTGTTGTTCTTGATGGATGCTGACCCCGATGGCTTCCACATCGCAACGTTGTTCCTTGGTGTTATCTATCGTCTGCTGCCTGACCTGATGAAAGAAGGACGTGTGTGGATTGTTGATGCGCCTCTGTATAACGTGATGCACAAAGGGATTCACTACGGCGGTATGTCATTCGATGAATGCCGAGCTAAAGCTCCTGCTGCTGTAAAAGATAAAGAGATCGTTCGTGCAAAAGGATGGGGTGAAGTTGAACCTGAAGTGCTCGAAGCGATTGCATTCAATCCGAAGACCCGCCGCTTGATTCGTGTGAACCCATTCACTAGCGTTGAGCAAGAGCGTTTCTTCCGTGGTGTGTTAGCAGAAGATGCCGTGCATCGTCGTCGTCTGCTTGGGCTGGAGGACTAATATGTTCAATGTTGCTAATCTTTCTGACGGTACGCAGATTCGTTTTCTCGATATGCCTGCTATCGAAATCAAACCTGTGACAGCCGAAGAACGCGAACGTCACGCTGGCCTGATGTGCTCTCTGCGTGAAATGTGTAGAGATGTTACCGTGCCTGCTGTGTACGGTGGACAGCATGTTCAGTTAGTTATGAAGCGCACCACTCTGGATAAGATTAACGCGATTGTCAAAGGGGAACAGTGATGGCAATTAAGCCAAAGAAAGTTAAAGTCGAAAAGAAATCGACGGCTGTGGCGAAGCCTGTCAAAGTGAAGTCGAAGTCCAAAGTTATTGCTGCTGATGATCTGCCTGCCAAGAAAAAGAAAAAGAAAAGCGAAGTAGATGTAGTCAGTACCGGAACGTCCTTGTACCCTATGCTCGGTCAAGATGAATCACTAATTCGTGATGAGAACCTCGCTGACTATACGCGACGTGCTCTCTTCCAATACGGCTCATACGTTGTTGAAGACCGCGCTATCGCTGACTATCGTGACGGACTCAAGCCTGTGCATCGTGCGTTACTCTGGTCGTTGAGTGACTTGGGATTACGTCCCGGAGGTGCGTTTAAGAAATCTGCGCGTACAGTTGGTGATGCGTTAGGTAAGTATCACCCACATGGAGATGCTGCCTGTTACGGTGCGATGGTAACGATTGCAAACACAGTGCCTCCTGCTGTAGCTGGTCAAGGTAACTGGGGCGACCCTGTAGCACCTGCTGCTGCGATGCGTTACACCGAAGCGAAGATGAGTAAGTTCGCGGGTAGCTTTTTGCTTGACCCTGACTACTTAGAAGTAACGCCTATGGTGGACAACTTCTCAAACGATATGAAGTTGCCACTGTATCTGCCTGCACTGCTGCCGTATATGTTGTTCAACGGTAGTGTGCCTGCACCAGCATACGGCGTTAAGTGCGGTAACCCGTCATTCAGCTTTACGTCAGTTGCGAAAGTCGTGTGTGATATGCTTAACGGCAAAGAGTATTCTGCTAAGACACGCTCAAAGTTAACCACGAGTACGGTTGCTTGGACGTAAGCTCTGATGCAGACTATCTGGCGCTCATGTCTACTGGTCGCGGTAAGATTACATATGAACCGCAGATGAAGATCGACGAGAAAGCGAAGACGATCACGATTCAGACTTATGTGCCGGGCGGTATGTCGAACAACTCCACCATCACTAAGAAACTGGAGAAGATTGCCGAGTGGCCTGGTGTCGTGTCTGCATCTAACGCCAGTTCGAAGAAGAACAAAGACGCGGGCCCGTGGGGTGCAGCGTTTGCTATTAAGTGTCGTGGTAGCGACGACCAGATGTATGAACTCGCAACCAAGATACAGCGTGAAGTAACATCGGCTATCAACTACTCGCTTGGTGTTACAGTGCGCCGTGCTGATGCGTCGAACAAGTTTATGTACCTGTCGTATGTGAACTACTTCAAAGCGTGGATTGCGTATCGCATTAAGCTGGAAACTGCGATGCTCAAGAACAAGTTGGCCAAAGCAGAAAAAGCTCTTTATCTGCAAGAGGTATACTTGTGGGCAGTTGACAACATGAAGCAACTGCTGGCATCATTGCCTAAAGCTCTGACCGCAGAAGACCCTGACAAGATGCTTGCGAAGTTGTGCAAGATTCCACAGGAAGATGCGAAGATCATCCTAGACCGACAAGTGCGTAAGTTGGCGAAGTTGGAACGTGCTGCATTGGCTCAGAAAGTTAAGGACCTGAAAGCTGAGATTGCAGAATATAAATCAGGATTGAAAGCACCTGGTAAATACGCTGCTGCTAGTACCGCTGCAAAAGTTAAGGCGTATCTGAAATCGCCTGATGATAAGCTGCCTGTCAGTTTGTAAGAAATCTGTAAATACAACTAAGCAAATTCTAGGACGAAATGCGGTTGTGTCTTACAGTGAAATATGATATAATGACACAGTTGGGTAGTGCTGCTTGTTGGGAGACATTTGGCACTACCACAAACCTATAACAGGAGGGTAGGTTAGCGCAGTAAAATCTTTTCAAGGAAATAACAAACGAGCCTAAAAGGCCAACCAGCCTTCTTGGAATAAACCAAGATGAGCAAATACTATCAATCGACCCACGCAATGCTAATATGTTGATGCAACATTGGCATTCGAAGTGTCGCTAGGACCGAAGGGTATGGTCCTCAACTCTTAATGAAGTTTGGAATATATACGCATGAAAAATCAGGTAAACAACCTTAAGTCTGGTTTAGAGTCCGTCTCTTTGACATTGAAAGAACTCCGCAAGGGCACGACGCTCAAGCGCCAGCATGTTGTTGAAGTATTAGGTCAGCCTTCTACTATTTTAGCTGATCTCACAAAGGCATTAAAGAGTAATACCTACAAGTCATACCCTGATGTACTGCAATTGCGTGATTCTGTACGCGCAACCTGCACAACCTGTCTCAACCTGTCAGAACAAGTGGCTGCTAAACGCATCAAGCCTCGTGAACTGATGGAAAAGCTCGGTGAAATTTTGAAGTCGTTCCGCGCTGACGTTACGTTAGCTGATGCCTGTCTTGGGTATCTGCCAGAATCTCGCAAAGTCGTTTCTCTTGACGACGTTGAACGCGATGAAGATGGTAAGATGAAATTCGAATCACTGCAAAAAGTGAACGAAGAAATCTATGATCAGGAAGTGAACGACAAAGCCATACGCCGTGAGCAACGCGAAGATGCAGCGACTGCAAAGACCAGCCGCGTACTCAAGCGCCTCAAAGACACGTATGCGCACAAAGTGCCGAGAACGTTCAATAAGTCCATTCAAATTCTGCAACTCCCTGTTATGGCCAGATTCGGCACACTCGCTATGAGTCCCGAGTCACTCTCGAAAATGGGTTTCAAGATTCAAACTGCTGGTCTGCACTCGACCCCTAGTTCGGACTTAGGCATTATCTTCGAAAACCAACTTCTCATTTTCTTCCGTATGTCCGACGCGAAAGAGATTGCGGAGTCTGAGGCTCGCCTGTACAAGGAGCGCGATGGAACTCTCGCCGAACGCAAACGCATCCAGAAAGAACGCAATGCTGAACGCCGTGAAATCAAAAAGCTCAACCAGCTTTTGGACCAACAGAAAAGTCTTAAGGCTCGTCGTGCCATTCGCGCACAGATAGCCGACTCTGAGGCCCTCATCAATGATCTCACAGCACAGCTTGATTCAATGGATAGCAAAGTGAAAGCGAGCACATCAAATGCGCGTGTCTTCCGTCAAATGAAGACCAGCAGTGACCACGCGATGCTGAATTACCTTAACCCTATTGTCGATATGCTCAACGAGAAAAGCACCAGCACTTTGGGCCTTTTCACCACTATGCCGTTGCGCGGTGTCATGCCTGACGCTGACGTGCATGTGGCGTGGCTCATGGAGCAATCAGCGATCAAACTTCTGCTTCGTCACACAGGAGGTGACATGAAATTGCAGAACTGGTTCTTGCCGTGGACTAATGGCTAACGAGAATCGTTTACCAGCGGAACAGAAGGGTGAGTTGGTACGCTGTATCATCTGCGGGAAGTTTACGCGAGCGATACACTATCACCATACCGTTCCCCGCTCACTGGGTGGAGAAGAATCACTTCAAATCCCTATAGACGGTGACTGCCACACAACGCTACATGCGAAAGCAGAAGCGGTGGTAGCGAGGTTAGCAGGTAACCGCAAAGAGCCTGTTGGGAGTTTCTGGGATGACCCTGAGACTGAACAACGCGCTGAAATATGGCTTGGCATTCTGGTACAAGCGATGCTCAACCCACCGGTGCAGCCCGGACAAAAAGAAGTGCTGCTTCCGATGATTAAGGTTGATATGCAGACCAGACATGCTTTAGAATTGTTGAAGCGGGACACGCCTGGCATTACTAATATGAGCCAAGTGTTGCGCTATTGCATTGAGACAACATTAAAGGTTAAGGGGTTAAAAAATGGCAAATCAGAAAGTACGCACTCTGGATATCAAAGCACTCGTAAAAAGCGAACTGACCTGTGGTGATTGCCGAGGACTGACGCGTGACGCATTACTGCCAAGCGCCGAGAAGCCGTGTGCATCGCAAGGACAATTAGCCGATTCGAAAGTGTGCCGTCACTATCGTTCTGACAGTCAATCACTGACTGACTTGATGACGAACCACGGCGATGACTTAGTGGGATTGTTCAATACGTTCCGTAACTTCTCCGATAAAGACCTGCGTGTTGTCGCTGGTATGTTGTTGGCAGAATCGAAAACTCGTCGTCACGGTGTGCGCTTAGGCCAGCCTGTGTTCGTCCGTTTTCAGGGACGTGAGACACGTAACTATCTGAACAACTTTATGGCTGCCCGTATTCTCGACGTTGATGATAACTCGATTCGCCTTATCTCCGAGGATGGCGAAACGGTGTTGACGTATGCGAATACAGGATTCTCTGGTCCGTCCGTATACACGAAAAAACAGTTTGCTAAACTGCGCAAAGAAATGATTGACCAAGATAAGTTGATCGACCCTGAGCGCCAGATTAAGACCGTCAAACGTCTGCTGCCAGAAGAAAGCAATGTTAACTTCTCTGCACCAAGTGAACTCGATGGCTTCTCCTTACCTATGATGGACGAAGTAGTCAAGGGCCGTGGTGCCAAGCGCAAGGGCAAGAAGACCCACACGCTGGTTGATATTGTTAGCATGATCGAGAACGGTCATGATATGGGTGCAGAACAAGATGAGTCTGGTGTGATGACTCTTGGAAGCAACACGTACAAGTCGAAGAAGAACAAGGGCAAGATTGGCAAGAACGGTGTTGTCGAACTTGGTGACCTTTAATCTCTCCTCATATCACACAGCAAACTTATTATACGAACGGGAATCTCGGAAAAATGATTACAGAAGAACAGTGCCTGAACACTTACCTTTCACGGAAACTGGGTATTGAGGAGAACTCAGATACTTTTCGTCGAGTATACGCTGCCACGATCAAGTATGTAGGTAGCGGGTATAAATCTATCGCTGGCTATCACAGCGACTTGCAATCAGCAATCGACTTTAAGCAGTTCGAATTTACTGCCGCTGATTTGCGTATTGATATTTCTTCCGTCTGTCGTTTCACGTTGAAGATGCGTTTCTTTGTGCTGGCCGTTTGCTTGCATAAAGACCCAGTAGCAACCATTCAAAAGTATGCAACGTATGGCCTCACCAAGCGTGAAGCTGTACTAGCGTGGAATAACTGCCTCAAGTTCGAAGATGAACGTAAGGCAATTCGCCGCGCAGCAAAAGCAAAACATAAAGGACTCGTGCTGCCTATGGTGAGTAGCCGAGAACTTCGTTTACGTCTGGAACAAACGACCAGCCTGTTCGCTGAACTGCATCGTAATGCAAAGCGTCTGGTCAGAAAGAATTTGCAGTGGGTGTCCGTGAGCCACAACATTCCGATTGCAGATCTTACTTGCGATATCATGTGTAAGGTTCTGTTGTCGTACTATCAATCATTGCCAAACAAATTTAGCGAGGCTCATCAACTTAACTATCTCCGTGCGTCACTGACTAACCGTATCAACAACATGAATAACTACTACAGCGCCGAGAAGCGTCGTCGTATGCAGAAGGTGGGTGAAGACAAGTACGAGATCATTGTTATGTCTGACAATCAGATGTGGCATAATCCCGATGACGATTCATCATCGACCTACGAAGATATGCTTGGTGCTGATGCGCGTGTTCACACGGAGCAGATGGAAAATAATCTGACTATCAATCGCCTTCTTGAAGATGCCGAAGGCACGAAGCGCCACAAGTTGTACAGTACGGTCTTAGGCCGAGACTGTGCGGAGTTTACCGATTATCTACGTGAGAACGGTATGCTCAAACAGACCATGACGTGTGCCACTCAGTGGTTCATGGCGAAGCCAACTAAGTTCATACGCAAGACCTTAGCCAAGTGGCTGGAGGTTAGTGTCGATGCAGTTAGCACAGGTCTGGAAACATTACGCGGTTCTTTACAGGTAGCATGAGAGGTCACCATATAGTTATGCAGCAAGCAATCATTAACACTGATATTGAGCGTTCGGCACTTGCTCTATTCAGCCGTTCTCAGTTGGATGAGGACTATAAGCGTACCGTGTTGTATCTCGTGTATAAGACTGTAAATCGTAATGGCATGATGCAGGTGTCTCGCCTGTTGTTCGAACTCGGCCAGAGGTATGAATTGAATAAAGAGGATGTGAAGTCTGCGATCAGTGCGCTCAAGTCACCGTTTGCATTCAACGCACTCTCCGTATTCGTGCCTCGTGCTGATGCCAAAACAAACCGTGTGTGTCGTACAAACTCGAACCCTGCGATTGAAAACTGGGTTGCAGAAGTTGAGCAGAAGTACCCACATCTTAGTCGTATGATGCAGTAGGGGCGCTAATGGAAATGTTTTCGCTTGGCCTTGAGATCAGGGCCATTCGAACTATCACGAACCCAAATATTAAAGAGGCGTACAGGACGGCTATGATGGGCCGTCTTAGCGTTTCTCATTTTAGTTCGGAAGTCACTCGTAAAGCATTCCGCCGTATTACAAAACTGGTGGAAGTGAAGAACGAAATAATCGAATGGGATGACTTGCTGGAAGACCCGAACCTCGCTGAGGAGTTCAGGGATAGTCTGCGGGAAGCAGATGAAACTCCAGCAAAGACCATGAAGGGCTTTGATAAGATCTTTGACAGTCTGGAAGAGTATCGCCAGCGTCGAGATGTAATGAACATCGGTAAACAGATTGCGAAAGACTTCGGGGAAGCTGACCCTGAGGAGTTCGATATTCAAGAATACATGCAGCAACTCGGCGATAAGCTGGGTCAAGCGCAGCGTGGTACACGAACGACCGAGAAAGTGTGGACGTTTGGTGGTAAGAAGTCGAACGCAGTCAAACTTGCCAAGCAGGTTATTACCAATCCAAAAGAAGTGATGTATAAGACAGGCTTCAAGGCATATGACAAGCGAAATGGTGGCTGGCCTACTACAGGCGTTGTGCTGTTAGCTGGTTCTACGTCTGGCGGTAAGTCTGTTATCTCAATGAACATCGCTGATGCAATGGCGAAGCTGAACGGCATTCACTGTCTCAAGGTCACACTCGAAATGACCGCCGAGCAGGAAATGAAACGTATGCTTGCAATGATCAGCGGCGTTGACTTCTGGAAGATTAAGCAGGGCAAGCTGAGTGGCCGTGAGAAGAAAGAACTACTCAAAGCCGCGAAGAAGTACGATAAGATCGTTAGTAAGTCGAAGGGACGTAACTCATTCACGTCTCCTGAGCGTGGCATGTCGATTGATGACGTGCTGTATATGTCCATCCCATATGGCGTACACGTAACGTTCATTGACTACGTTGGTCTGTTGGAAGGTATCGACAACGATAACCAGTGGCGTGAACTCTCGACTATCGTGCGTAAAGCGAAAGTCCATGCGTCTGCTACAGGTCAGCTCGTTGTTATTCTCTGTCAGTTGGATGATCAGTCTGGTCGTATTCGTTACTCAAACGGTATGCGTGAACACGCCGACGTTGTGTGGTCGTGGAACTACTCGGACCCGGAGGTACGTGAAGGTAAGATCATTCCTGTTCAGGTAATGAAAGCGCGTGATGGCGAACTCTTTGAGATGCCTCTTAAAGATATGTTCGAAACAATGCGCGTTGCTGATGCAGAAGAAGGTACTGAAATGCCTAAGTCTGGAGCTATGGCTGCTGACGATGTTGAAGGCACTCCGAAGAAAAAGTTTGGAAAAGGTAATTTCAAGAAGAAAGATAAACTCGAAATCAAAAAGTCTCGTCGTGCAGCCGCAGCGTTCTTGAGTGGTAGTAATGACTCAGATGACGATGATGACGATGACCTTCCAAAGAAGAAGAAAAAGCGTAAGTCCTATGCTGTTTCTTAAGGAGTCCCTATGGACGTTATTCAGTGGCTTGTGTTTGATGACGCAGCCAATCTCAACATAGACAAGAACTATGTCTATCATATCCGCACCAAGGAGGGTGCGGAGTACAGTGGTGCGTACCCTAACGGTGCGGGCTTCCATTGTATAAACCCAGGTGAAGGTCGTCGTGTTGCTATGAGAGATGTTACGCACTATGCGATACAGATGACCTTCGATGATCATGCAGACAAGTTCATCTTCAAGCGTGAATAAGTTTGAAGGACCGTACGGACTTGTTGAGTCTAACACCCTTGTCCCACGTTGGACGTACCCGATTAAGCCCGGACAAATACGTCAGGTAGAAGCGTGGGAACTTGATACTCTACCGAACGCCAGTGTGCCCGTGCGCATGGTGAATGATATACACGCTATTCATAGTACACCGATTGAGGAACAAGATGACACAATCGACCTTGACGCAGAAGCCGCAGCGATTGCAAAAACTGAATCCAGACTTCTTATCAAGCCTAAGCTCAATAAAATCCGAGCCCGTAAAGACAAAGACTACACTGGTCCTGAAAACGTCTTCACCGTTGACGACGAAATAATTGATGAGACACTCGACAGCGTTGATGCCCATACGAAGAAATTCCGTGGTCATTTCTTGCGTCAAGTATTCAGTCCCCTTCTTGGCTATGACATAGCTGCTGGGGAAGCCGAGGCAATAGCGCGTGATTGTTTGGAGACTGATCTAGAGATAGATAGCGAGCTGGTGCCTTATATAGAGCGCATTGGTCTTGCTAACATCATAGGCAGTATGCTCGAAGAATCCAAGTCCGTGCCAGATTCTGTCCGTGCTGACGTTATCAAAGATTGGTTGATCAAATCGTTCGATGATATTCGGGCGCAAACAAAAGGACAGACTGCCGTAGACAAACTGCGTGGGCAACTGCGCCGACTTGTTCACGGTAACGATGACATGATCGCTAAAGGTCCTGGCATTGGTTCGACGCGTGGTTTTTCAGACTTAAGGAAGCAACAAAGAGAGAATGGCAAAGCCTAAGAAGGGCCCAGCATTCAGCCTACGTCCTAAACGCATAGCCGCGTTCGATGCGCTGCTTGGCGATGACTTAACTGCTGATGCTTCATCGGACTTAGATTTTCTGTCCGACAATAGTTCAAGTGCGATTAACTTCCTAGAGAAGGGTGAAGTCAATATCGTTGACTTGGTTGAAGGTGCGTTGGAACAGCGTACCCTTGTGCCACGCGATTTGAAGTTTGATGATAGTTCAATGCCCAAAGCAAAGAACTTCCTCGACTGGTGTACTAACCCAGAGTTTCTCAAAGCTGAACCGTATCTCGAACAGGCCATGATTGGGCTGCGCTTGTTTGGTGAGATTTGTGTTCGCTGCTCACCAAACTTGCAATGGATGTACACAGACAACCACGAGCCGCAGGAGGGCACCGGGTCTATCAGTAAGCACTTACACTTACTGCATAACGGTGTGTGCCCTCACTGCGGCGCTCGTCGTTCTGAGATGATCAGAAACGGTGAGATGAACTTCTACAACGAACTAGCAGTGAATGCTGGACAGCGTTGTGTGGTCGCTGCTACGCCTGTTACTACCTCTTTAGGTATTATGCCAATTGGCCACATGATGGTTGGTCATGACACTCCTGGTTTCCACAAGCCACGTCGCAATTACAATGCGCACAATGGTCGCGAGATCAAGAAGGTCAATCAAGTCTATGTGTCGTCTGAGGACGAGACTAAGATTGTGATGCTCGCTAATGGTATGTGGGTTGAGGCAACTCACGAACACCCACTGCGCACCGAGCAGGGCTTTAAGAAAGCTGCGAAGATTGTTCCTGGAGATAAGGTTGAGATTAAGCTCGGCGCTAACTCTTGGGGCAAGATTCAACGTCCCGTATCTATCTATGATGCCGGTCTGTCCGTACGTGAAGAAGCACTGCGTTATATCCATGATCGCTCTGTAGCAATCGGTGATAGAATGCAGTACGTCACTGACGATCCTGATACTGCGCAAATGGCGTGGTCGATTTTGATCAACGCTGGTTATATGCCACATGTTCTGCATGATGCCCGTCACTGGAATATCGTGTATGACCTAAATGCTCATCCTGAGAATCGTTCGATTCACGTTGAAGTGATATCGGTTGATGATGGTACACCTCAGGTGACGTATGACTTGCAGATGGAAGGACTGCCTCAATTCATCGCTAGTGGTATGCTGCATCATAACAGCGGTAAGTCCGTTGTAGTAGCAATGATCTCGACCTATCTGACGCACAGGCTGCTTATGTCACAGTCGCCTACTGGTATCTTGAGCATCGACAACACAACCGTATTGCACGGTACGTTTGTTGCGCTCACCCAGAAGCAAGCGGCAGATACACTCTGGACTCCGTACTTCAACTACATCATGGGCAGCCCCTGGTTCCAAGCCTATCATGATCTGATTCGCAAACACGAGCGCCGTTACGGCATCGAGGTGATGAAGATTCGTGATACGTTCGTACTGTACGGACACAGGAACTTTGTTATCTACCCAGCAGGTCCAGATGGTCGTATTCTTCGTGGTCGAACCCGTGTACTGGCGGTAATCGATGAAGTGGCGTACTTCGACAACGACGCCCAATCGAAGAAGATCAAAGTAAGTGCGAACGCTGTATACGGTGCACTTGACCGTTCACTCGCAACCGTTCGTGCGAAAGAGAAACGCCAGGTCGAAGCTGGCTATGATGAAGCATTCACGGGATATTTCTGCAATATCAGCAGTCCGGTTCACGCCCGTGATAAGATTAACGAACTGCTTCGTATGGCAGTAGGATCGAAGACGCTGCTTGGGATTCACGCTCCTACATGGAAGATGAACCCAGACATGCCGCGTAACTCCGAGTTCCTGCTCGAAGCGTTTCGTCGTGACCCAGTCGGTGCAGCGCGTGACTATGGAGCAGAAGCTCCGTTGTCTGCTAACCCGTTCATGACCCAGCCTACGTTTATCGAAGACGCGATACGTGAGAAGGGCCGTAACATGTGTAACTATACGCATCACATCGTTCGTCATAAAGACGGCGAGAGACAGCGTTATGGTGCACTTGTGAAAGCTGCTACAACTAACCGTAACTCGATTCTCGCAATCGATGCTGGTTACTCAAACAACAGCTTTAGTTTGGTTGTTGGCTCGCGGGGCGATGATGGTATCATTAGTGTGGACTGCTTGGTTGAGATTATTCCAAAGCCAGGTATTCCGCTGAACTACTCACTGATATTTGAGCAGTTGCTGATCCCTCTATGTCGTGTGCGTAACGTTCGTGTAATGCTGGCTGACCAGTGGCAGTCACTCAAGCTGTTACAAGATGCGAAGTTGAAATGTGAGTCCATCGAAGCCGCTGATCAGTATAGCCTGAAGTATCAGGACATGTGGACAGTGAAGACGATGTTCGAATCACAACCGTCGCGTATCAGTCTGCCTCGTTTGCAGTATGCGAAGAACATCGCAGAAACGTTGCAGTACAATGGTGATGAATATCCTCATTGCTTTGAGAACAAGCCTACTGAACACTTGATGATGCAACTCCAGACCGTACAGGACACTGGGCGTAGTGTTATCAAGAACACAGGCGCAACCGATGACTTGTGGCGAGCTATGGCTCTCATGGTGTACGGCTTCGAGTGTGGTGAGTACGAAGAATATCTCGCTAAGCCACCAGAAGTACAAGTTAACCGTGACCCGAATCGTCTTGGTCGTGTAGCGCACAGGCTCAATGCTGGAACTGCGAGTACGTCACGTATATCAACTGGCGGACGTGTGCTTGGTTCTGCTGCGACTCGACTAATCGGCCGCAAATAAGCTAATTTGTATGAGTCTACAATCAGAAGGAATTCCCTATGTCCAAGTATCACAACCCGCTGTTGCCTGCTAAAGAGACAACTGTAAAGTCAGAATCTGGCGCGTCTACTGTGGATAGTACGAGCGGTGCTTTTCATATTGAGAACCCGAACGTCTGTCCTAAGTGCGCGTCATCTACAGTGCCCACGCAGTTACTCGACGGTGAGCAGGTAATGTTTTGTACCTCTTGCCGTGTGAGTCTCGCAATCCCTTTGAAGTGAGGTAATAATGGGTATTCGAGTTGGCCGCCAGCCCATAGCTGGCACGCCACATGAGACAGAAGCCAAGAAGCCTAAGAAGGCATCAACTCTTGGCGCTGCATCTCTACCGAGCGAAGTAGGCAAAGCCATCCGCAGCCAAAGTTCGAAGAACCAAATGCAATTTGTTTCTCAGTCTGCGGGTGGTGCAGGGATGGCTGCTGGTAACATGCAAGTTGGTGCCGTACCTCTTGATATCGACTTAGAGCCGATGATGGAAGGTATGGACTACGATGCTGACGACCGACAGCTATTCAATGTCTACCGTGATATCTACCACTTCGACCCAATATGCGGTTCGTATGTTGACCTGTTCTCGACGTTGCCGTTCTCTGACGTGAGTTTCAGTGGTGCTAAGGACAGTGTGCTCGAACCGTATTACGAAGTGAATGAGCGTCTATCTCTTACCACCAGCATGCCTAACATCACTACTGATATTCAGGTTACTGGTGCGTTTGTTGGCAGTATGCTCTACAACAAAGATCGTAAGAAGTTCATCGACCTGATGACTCACCGTTACGACAATATTGATGTAACGCCAATCCCGTTCATCTCTCAGGACCCTATGTTTGAACTGCGCATTCCGCAGTACGTCAAGCAAGCGTTCTCGAAAGAAGGTAAGCGTATTGATGCGCTGAAAAAAGAACTGGGATCTGCTTTCGTTGATAAACTCGTTAACGAATCTACCATGGAGCTTGACCCGATTGGTACGATCTACATCCCGCGTAAAACGTTCAGCTTTGGTGAAGGTATCTCGGTGTTTCGCCGTGTGCTGCCCATCTGGCTGATTGAGAAGAACCTCTATCGCGGTACGTTGATTGAATCAGGTCGTCGCCAACGTGGTATCTTACACGCCCAGCTGGGTGATGGCGATCAGTGGGAACCGTCGCAAGAAGAAATGGACTTTATGACCGACCTTCTTCTGTCTGCGGATAGTGACCCGATTGGATCTATCATCACGACCCGTCTCGGTGTGAACATCAGTGAGTTCCGTCAAGGTGGTGACTTCTGGAAGATTACTGATATCTGGGACCAAACAGCTACATTCAAAATGCGAGCTATGGGTATCAGTGAAGCGTTCCTCAGTGGTGAAGCGAACTATGACTCGGGTGCTGCTGGCCTGACGATATTCGTCGAAGCAATGCGAGCGTTCCGTGATCATCTGACGCGTAAAGTCTACTACGAGAAAGTCTTCCCGCTCATTAGTCTTATGAACGGTATGGCTGTTCAGCGTAACGGTAAGATCGTTAAGAAGAACGGCATGATGGACGGTGGCTTGACAGAAGTAATGTATCGTTTGAATGACGGCAGCAAGCTGTTTATCCCGAACGTGCATTGGTCTAAGCAACTGCGTCCTGACGTTGATCAAGCGATGATGGAAAACTTACGTGCGATGACTGAACTCGGTGTGCCTGTTCCGTTACGTGCTATCGCTGCGGCTGGCGGGTACAACTTCGACCAAATTCTTATGGATCAGGACGAAGACCTCGCAATGCGTCGTAAGCTGATGGCTTATCGCAAACGTCAGTCTGAAATCGACCAGGAGTTTGCTCCACCTGAGGCTGGTGCAGAAGGCGGTGCTGATAGCTTTAGCTCCGTTAGCTCTATGTCTCGTGATGAGAAACGTCGCCGTCGCCATGTTGCTGGTATCGGTCTTTCCTCTGCTGTACTTGGTGGTGAGCGTCGTAAAGGCCTCAACCGCGACTACGGTGAACGTTCTGAAATCTTCGAAATCGGCAAGACCGGTAAGAAGAAACACGTATACCGTCAGTCTGTAGCGAACGCGAGAGCGAACGATCAGATCTGGAAAGCTGCCAAGAACTATGAGAAGAACAAGACCATGCCATTAGATAATGGTGCGGTGTCGTTCAAACCAACTCCACAAGAATTGGCGGCAATGTCGAGGATTCGTTGATGTATCGTTTTCAAACGTGCGATATCAACGGTGAAGAAACGAGGGTGGTGTTTTGCCACCCCACTTTCACCGACTATGGGCTTGCGCTTTCCATCAACCGTGCTGGCGAACAGCATGTGGTTGAGTGCAATATCGTAACTGGTTCTATTGATGGTCACTCTCGTCTGGAGATTATCACAGACCACAGTGCACCGCTTGATGTACAGTTATGGTGTTTTACTGGAATGCGCACTATTCGGGAATCTGTAAATACAGATAGCTTAGAGTTATCTGAACTGTTTCCCAACAATAGTGGTATTTTCTATTATTCCAAACCTGAGGAGAGTAAATCGTGAGTGGACTGTTTCCGCACAAAGTAGTAGACCAGAAAGAAGGCTTTGTTTTCATCGTTGCTGCGGCTGATGATACTGATGAAGAATCGGTAGCGGCTGCTGGTGCGGCAGAAGAAATTCTAAACGAGACTTGGGCAGAAGCTGCTCCGTCAGGTTTAACTCCTGCTGAGTGTCGTGACCCAGAAGAGGCTGAACTGGTCTATGCAGATGCAGTGCAGTTGCTTGAAGAAGCCGACTGCGATGAGGCGCATCAACTTCTGATCACAGGTATCGTTGTCGTGGGCGATCTGGTCGTAGTCAACTGTATGCTGGCTGGCGAAGACGTTGAAGACGACGACGAAGAGGAAGACGATGATTCCGTTGAAGCCGACGAAGAAGAATTTGAATAATACTTTGCACGTCTGCCATGAGGACCTTCGGGTCCTCATGAATCTCGTAGATGTGAATCCAGTATTCGCTGCAAAGTTTCTGACAAACAAAAAAGAAGATGAAGCCCGCGCTCTTTTGGCTTCATTGAAAAATGAGGAAGTAGAATCACTCTATAACTTTTTGGTGTCATAATGGAAACACAACTCGTGGACGAAAGTCCTAATAACGTAAGGCAGCATCGCATTTTCTTCAAGCGGCCGAAAAAGGTACCTCCCTTCGATACAGCTTTTGTGCGTTCTTCCGACAAGGACTCACTCAAGTTGCTTCTCTCGGCTGCTCCTGAACATTGTCAGATCATTATGTTTACGGACGGCATCGGCGCTGCTTACGCCACGCGACTCCTCTTTAAGCGCAAATTCCGACTATGTTCTCAATCGTTACAGCTTGACCTTAGGACAATCACGTTCACGGGTCAGGTCGTTATGCAATTCATTCGTGGTGGCTCTGTACGTGAACCTCTTGCTCGGTACTTCTGCGCGGGAGAATCATATCTGCATGAACTGGCCCAAACGTCTAAGCTCAACGAAGCTGATTCTGATGACGTTATTGACTTGTTCTGTTGCGGAGTCGCTTTCCATGAAGCGTTGCGTAAGCGAGGACGAGGCCGTTCAATTGTCTTCGCGGAGGAACAATGAGTAGATCGTTCGCCTCTATAGGTAAAACACCTGTAGCTGGCTCTATACCAAAGATGAAGATCAAGTACGGCAAACAGCCGATGTTGCATGTTGTCGATGCGTCGAACTGGATGTGCCGTGCTTACTTCGCTACGCAGAAAAATCCTACGTATGCAAAAGACGGTACGCCTACTTATGGTCTGCGTCAGTTTATGTATATGGTCAAGGACTTGATTGATATCGCCGCGAAAGATCCCAACGGTGCCTATCTCGCTTTCTGCTTCGACCCAAGCTCAAACGAAACTTGGCGTTATCGTGCGATTCAGCAATGGGCTGCCGAGAACAAGAAGAAGTTTGTGCGTCAAGTGTTCAAGAAGTCGAGCGACTACAAGGGCAACCGTGACCGTACGCAGACTCAAGAGCTGGGCCCTCAAATGGCTCTCGCCCGTGAGATACTGCAAATGGCTGGCTACTACGTTGGACTGAAACGTCCATATGAGTGTGATGACCTTGTTGGTACGTTGAGTGATCGCTTCAAGCACGACTACCTGATCAAGCTGTATTCGCGTGATAAAGACTACGTGCAACTTGTTGACCACAAGAACGTGGAGCTTATCATGCAAGCGCAATCCAATGCTGCTGAACGGCGCTTCACACTCAAGACTGCTAAAGGATTCTTTGGTGTGCCTCCTGATCGTGTTATTGATATGCTCGCGCTATCTGGCGATACAGTTGATAACGTGCCTGGGATTCCTGGCATTGGTGAGAAGACTGCGGCTGAGTTCATTAATCGTTTTGGTGGTGCGCTTGAACTTCGCCAAGCATTGCTTGATGGCGAGTTGAAGTCAAATGCCAGTTGGGCGAAAGCTCTTACTGGACAGATTCCTTCAATGGATATTGAATTGCAAATGGAGCTTGTAACTATCGACCGTAATGTGCCGACTCTTCCAAAGAGCATCGACGCATTCGTGCCTAGCAGACCAGATATAAAAGCGTTGAAAGCAGTTAAGAAACGCCTGGCCCTGCCTCATTTATTACACGTCTAAGAGGATAGCATGACGGATAAGATTACGCAGTTGGAGAAGTGGCTAGAGTCTGCAAAGACCGCTTTCAAGATGGGACTACATAGCCCTAATGGAAACGGTGCTTTGTTGTTAAGCATTCTGGCTCGTCTGAATAAAACAGTCGAGCAAGCTGCACCTGGTCCAGAACGTGAACGCGCGGAACAAGAACGCACCGAGTTTCTAAATGACTTGGCTGCCGAGGTTCGGATGTATGAACTGATTCGCCGTCGCTTCAACAACGATTTGTACCCAGGTATTACAGTGAGTGAGGATGTGAAGCTGTATGTCGCTCTCATGGCCTCTACTTCAGGTAGCGCTGTGATGGCAATGACGTACTTGTACCTTGTACGTTGCTTCACGCTCAAGGACCTACTCCTTAACTTCCTCCCTAACGGTTTCCCTGGTGACGACGCTTTGGGCTTGTCTTGGGGAATGCAGAAAGCCGAATCTGGCAATCTGCTGGATGATATCCAAACTGTAAATAAGCTCTATAATAAAATGTATAGCGTGGGGGATCAGTAATGGATTTGTCTGCAATTGGTTTTGCTTCTAAGCAGTATCGTGTCATCCCGGTAGAGAAAGGCAATCTGGTTACGGACTTCATTCAAGGTAAGTTCCGAGTGATAGGCGTTGAGTGTAACGCTCGCGGTGCTTACGGTAATCCGATTCAGAAAAGCATCGCACGACGTTTTCCCGAAGTCCTGCGTAAAGTAGAATCGATCGATTATGAGCATCAAACAACAATCGGTCGGACGCATCTGGTTCGTGTGCAGACTCAGTATCGACGCAACCTGTTCGTTGCTAATATGCACATCGCTCGTGGCTACGGGCTAGGTTTAAGTGGCTCATCTCACGAGAATCGACCAGTTAACCGTTTCAGTGAAAAGTTCCTGACGCGAGCGTTCGATGATCTGCTGGAACAATGTGACCGTGAGAATATCGCGTTAGACAGGCAGATCGCGATTCAGCGATTCTACGGAGGACTCGGCGGAGTTTCTTGGGAAGAAGTGTGTGCTGTTCTGGACGACATTTGTGAAAAACACAAATTCAACCTCTACGCATATCTACCCAAGAACTACAATACTAACTACGTGCGGGCAGATGGCGCATAATAACTCGGGGTGTATTGATGAACACAATACGCGGCTTTGATTGGATATTTTATGGAGATGGCACTGATAGTGGCCAGAACTCAATACTCAATGTAGTCTGCGAACCGCAGATTAAATCCGTGCAGGTAGAAGTACGCAAGGGATGCGCTATACCTGTGATTCAGGCACTACAGGAAAATGAAGTCCTGTATGCCCAGACAGCAGAAGGTCTATACCGTGTTCGCTATAACTGTTCTTTTAAGAAACTGGACGCGAACGCATTCCCACCAGAGATGACGACAATCCGTTTAAAGCTGATTGCTCTCGACTTTCTGCAAGGCGTAACTACGCACGATAAACCTCTGGGATAATACGATGATTACAGTAGAGAACATTGAACGCCGTTTAAGAAAAATAGATTATACCAAGCCTTCACCTAGTCGTGAAATGCTTGAGGCACTTATGACAGATGGTCGTTCACGAATCTTAAAGGCTTCTGAGTCGGACAAGCTATGTGCCGACTCGGAACGTTATTTTGAGTTTTGTCTGTCACAAGTAGGCTCGTTCTGCGCTGCGTCGTATAATGCAGTTGAGATAGCGTTGATGATTAATATCCAACCTATCTACATCGCCGCTGCAATTAATCTTTATGGGTGCGATTGGGGACATAGGCTCTTAGGGCTTAAACGTTTCGCTGCCCTCGATCGTGGTATTAACACTGTTTGGAAATCGGCTGACGCTTGGTTCTCGTTGGGTGAGTGCCAGAATCGCACTAAAAACATTTTCGGTGATGCGTCCAAGGGCCAGATGACTTTACGTAACGCAATAAGTTCTGGTAATATGGATATCATCCGACAAGTAGCACACGAGGCACCACATCGCGCCATGTCAATTATGCAGCCTCGTAAAGAAATGCTGTACACCGACCCGCGCGCCGAGAAGTCCAAAAAAGAACGCGAGGCTGCCAAAGCCGCTGCACAGGCAGCAGGTAAGAAGTTGGTTGAACGTGGTGCTTTCAACGATGTGGGTTCCGTGTTTAATGGCGCAATCACTCCACGGAATACTGACCGTGGTTTTAGTGATTCTTCCGAGACACGTAGCACTGTTAATGGTCGTCGTTTTCGTGTCTAAAAACAGATAACGGTAATTTCGAGCGTCGAAACAAATAACGGAAATCTAATCATGAGCAACGTTGATAAAACAATGCCTGTAGGTCGCTGGGAGTTCAACGAGCCAGTTGCCGCAGTGTTTGATAACATGCTGCAAAACTCAATCCCATCATATGACCGTATGCGCGATCTTACGTACCGTCTGGGTCGCCAGTTCGTAACACCAGGATCTGCTATTGTTGATCTTGGTGCATCTCTCGGTCGTGCTATCGAACCGTTCTGCGCTGAGTTTGGTGAGTACATGTATCTTCACGCGGCAGACCGCCCTGAGCCGGACCGTGAACTCGGCAACATGTATTGCTGCTACGAAGTCGCACCTGCAATGCTTGAGCGTCTGCGTGAAAACGAAGTGTTGAAAAAAGCGCGAGCGAAGATCAGTAGCGAGTCTCTGGTCGATGTTGATACGTTCCGTTTTGATGAGCAAGTTGAATGCTCTCTTATCCTGAGCGTGTTAACACTCCAGTTCACACCGATCGAACATCGCCAGCACGTCCTTGAGAAAGTCTATGACTCACTCCAGAAAGGTGGAGCGTTCATCCTTGTTGAGAAGGTGCTGGGAGATGATAACTTCCTTGATCGTCTTCTGGTAGATACTTACTACCACATGAAAGGCTCTAACGGTTATTCGCAGGAATCTATTGCGACAAAGCGTAAAGCCCTTGAAGGTGTACTGGTTCCTGTGAAAGCCGCATGGAATGAAGAACTGCTGCGTAAAGCTGGCTTCAACCGTGTTGAGTGTTTCTATCGTGACCTGAACTTCGCTGGCTGGATTGCTATCAAGTGATCTGTAGGGCATTCTGCTGAGGATGCCCTAACTTGTATATAAGGAGTATACCGTGTCAAAGGCACTGGCAATTTCAAAAGTAATTCGACGCACACTGGTGAACACGTTCAAGAACTCAAAAACAGAAAGACCGTTCGTGTTCCTGTCTGGTGGTGCTGA
>JAVWLC010000010.1:0-20477 GCA_036638175.1 Raoultibacter sp.
TAACTTCGCCTGGTTTGCCGACCACGCGACCATCAACGCTTCCGATGGGCGTAAGTTCAGCAGCAGATCCAGTCATGAAGACTTCATCGGCAATATACAGATCAGTGCGCGTGAGGCTTTCTTCCACCGAAGGAATGTCCAGATCATCGGCGAGGCAGAGTATCGTATCGCGCGTGATGCCCTCAAGGATGCCATCGGAAAGTGGCGGAGTTGAGAGGATGCCATCGCGGACGATGAAGAGGTTTTCACCCGTTCCTTCGCACACAAGACCTGCTTCGTTGAGCATGATTGCCTCGGCGTAGCCGTGAGACTTTGCCTCAAGCTTGGCCAGGATGGAGTTCATGTAGGACGCGGTTGCCTTGATCGCAGGCGGGATTGCGTTGTTTGAGCGCTGACGCCAAGAAGAAACGCCCACGTCAACGCCTGCTTCGAGAGCATCGGCGCCCAGGTAGCTGTCCCACGGCCAAACCGCGATAGCCACATCAACGGCAGCGCCCGTAGGATCGACGCCCATGACGCCGTAGCCGCGATAGACAAGCGGGCGGATGTAG
The DNA here is from genome assembly GCA_036638175.1 of Raoultibacter sp. Classification (GTDB taxonomy): domain Bacteria; phylum Actinomycetota; class Coriobacteriia; order Coriobacteriales; family Eggerthellaceae; genus Raoultibacter. The sequence goes on from JAVWLC010000010.1 coordinate 552, forward strand.
CAGGCAGGAAGATTGTTCTTGCGGATGAGCTCGACCGTTGCATCGCACAGTTCGTCAACCGAATACGGAAGATCGATCAGGCACATTTTACAACTGCGGTGCAAGCGCTCCATGTGGTCGCGCAGACGAAATACGAAGCTTTTCTTCGACTCGGGATCTTGATAGCAGCGGATTCCTTCGAATACACCTGATCCGTAGTGGAGCGAGTGGGTCAAAATGTGCGTGTTGGCTTCTGCCCACGGCACCATGTCTCCGTTTTTCCAGATGTAATCAACTGGTGTTAGTCCTGCCATCCTTCTTCCCCTTCTCTCGTCGCCGTAAGGGCTGGTTAATAAGTTTGTTCATTGTACTCTAATCGGCTAAAGTGCGATGGCGATTCTGGCAAGGGGATTGTTTTTCGACGAAAGACACAGATTACGTGGGACAAAGGGTGAGATTTAGGGAGTAGGAGCAGCAGCGCGCACGTCGGTGGGTTTGCTGGCTGTTTACTCGACGCGCTTGTATCGCGTGGAGCGCGCAGCACCGACTTTCTCGATCAGGCCTTCCTCAAGCAGCTTTTTCAGGACGCGCTCCGCCGTGCGGGTGCTAACGGTCGGGCACGAGTCGGTAATGTCGCGCAAGCGCCTGCTGAAACTTCTTCGCCATTCTTAACAATATGGCGGAGATACTTTATATGATGGCGGGAAAAGCGGGTCACAGGGGGATGAGGGGCCGATGAGTTACTGGTAGAATAAAGCGCAGGAGGAATGGATCGCTGATGGATCACCCATACACAGAAAACGACATCGAGGCGTTTGCGCATGACCCTGAGGGGCACTACTTCGACCGCAAGAGCGCGCGCAAAGACGCCGATGAGATCGCCAAACACGTGATGGCTTTCGCTAACGCAGCTGGTGGAAAGCTCGTCGTAGGCATCGAGGACGACGGGACCGTGACCGGCTTCAAGCGCGATGGGGCGCATAGTATCGAGAGCTTCGATAAAGCGCACGTGACCGCACTCAAGCCTTCACCCAAGGTAAGTACCGCAAAACTTAGCGTAACAAACGACAGTGGCGAGGACGACCGAATTCTAGTCATTGATGTCGAGTTTTCCGAAGACCAAGTGATACGGCGTCGCAGAGACGGCAAGGTTGCACTTCGCGATGGCGACAAGGGCGTCTCTCTTGATTACGAACAGATCAAATCGCTCGAATATGACAAGGGTGTTGTGCGCTTCGAGAGCGTCGTCTGCAAGGAATTTTCAATTGACGACGTCGATCACGAAGCCGTAGCGCTCTACAAAACGGCCCTCGGAACCGAGATAGACGATGAACGACTCTTGCGCAGCAGGCACTTCTTGCATGGCGATCATTTGACAAACGCCGGGGTTCTGCTGTTCGCCCAAGAACCCTCTTTCATTTTGCCGCAGGCCCAGATACGCGTAGTAAAGATAGACGGAACCGAGATTGGAACCGGTGCTCACATGAACGTCGTTAAAGACGAGACTTTCGCCGGACCATTAGTCAAAGCGTACCCACAGGCGAAAGCCTTTATCGCCTCCCAACTGCGAGACTTTCAATTCGAGCAACCAGGCGCAACGTTTGTCACAATCGCAGAATACCCCGAATTTCCCTGGGCAGAAGGGCTCGCCAACGCTATTGCCCATCGGGACTACTCTATAGCGGGCGAGTACACTCGCGTTTACATCTTCGACGACCGGCTTGAGATAACAAGTCCTGGCAAGACGCCCAACTTCGTTACCATCGACAACATGCGGGACTCCCGCTACTCTCGGAACCCTCGCGTCGCCCGCGTACTCATCGCTTTCGAGTGGGTCCGCGAATTCAATGAAGGCGTCAAGAAAATCTACAGGGACATGTCCGAAGCCAGGTTGCCAGAGCCTGAATTCACGTCGCCCAACGGGCAGTCGGTCAAGCTGACGCTCCGTAACGATATTGAAAATCGCATACCGAGGCTTAAGGCGGATATCTCGTCATTTATCTCTTCAAAACGTGACGAGATAAACTTAAGCGACGATCAGATATCAGTTGCGGGAGCAATGAAGCGCGATCCATCATCCACCTATCCAACAATAGCCAAAGCTACCGGATTTAGCGAAAGCAAGGTGTACAGGATAGCTACTGACCTTAGAAAGCTCGGTCTCGTCGAGCGAGATGGATCACGCAAAGCAGGCATATGGAAAGTTCTATTTTAGAGCAAAAGAAGACTACAGGTGAAGACGGAATAGCGCGATCAAGATAGAACATCAACCAGCACATAATGATTCGAATGTTGTGCGGAAGAAGGGCAACGGCGAATAGAGTGTCTAGGATGAATGACAGCATCGAAGGGAACGCGCGCATTAGATCACTGGAGTAGCGAACTCATAAATCACTCTCCGCTTCTCGCCTACCCATGGTTTATCCCAAGTACGTGTCGTCGATGTGCTCGCGAACTCGGCAGCTCACGAGCACATCGACTCGATCATCTTGGTTGAATCTGTAAACTCACCAGCATACAAACGAAAGGCCGAAACCCTGGGGGACTTCGGCCTTTCGTGAGTGCTTTCGCGTTGCCTGCAGCTTACGTTGTTGCAACACCTTGCTGCATGCCGCCGCGGGGGCTTCCGCCTTTGCCTGCGCCGAGGCCCATGCCATCGGAGCCAAGGCCGCCCATGCCGCCCGTTGCGGTGGTTGAGGCGGTGACCGAGGTTGCTGTGCCGCCAGAAACCGTACCTGAATCAGTGTAGCCGTCGGCGTTTGCGCCGCTTACGGTGCCGCCAACAACAATCTGATACGAGCCGCCTTCGGTAAATGAGGGCGAGGTTACCAGCACCATGCCGAACTGCTTGGGCGAGGTAAATGAGGTGAGGACGTTGCCCGATTCATCAGCGAGTGCAACGTTCTGACCTGCTTCACCACTGATTGTGTTGAACGAGAAGGGTTGTTCGCCGCTGGTGAAGTTCTGGGCCATACCAGTGGATCCCACCATGAGGACAGTGCCTCCTGTGACTGTAGCTTCGAGATCGTAGTCGAATGCGCCATCGCCACCGCTTGTTGGACCAGACACGAGCAACACACCACCAGTGATTTCAACGCTGCCATTTGAGTCAATGCTATCGCCGCCTGACTCGATATAAGTGTAGCCGCCGTTGATTTGGATAAGGCAGCTTTCACTACCCATGCCCATGCCGCCTTCGTTGAATGCGTTGTCTGGACGGCCGCCATTTTGCTGGTTTTCGTTGGTGCCTTCGCTGTCGGGAATGGTGCCACCAGGAGCCGTACCGCTGGGGGCTTCGCCTTCGGGCATTGTACCGCTCGGCATCTCACCTGAGGGAGCGGCTTCGCTTGGGGCGGCGGGGGCTTCACTGGTTGCGGATGTATCGGTTGAACCATCCGTAGTATCAACTGTAGCAGTATCTGTTGTTGAAGCAGTTGCAGCATTTATGGCATCATCTGTGGCAACAATATGAGTTTCGCCACCATTGATGTAAATTTTTTCAGCTTCGTAACCTTCGTAGCAACTGGTCACGTCAATCGTTCCGCCATCAATTGTAAGCACGGTTTCTGCGTGGACTGCGTCATCGCCTGTAGCTATCGTCAGGCTTCCGCCTGCGATGCGTGCCTCGAGGTTACTATGCATAGCATCGTCGGTTGCATCGATTGAAATCGTGCCATCCATCACGCGTAGGAGCGTTTCTGCGTGGATACCATCATCGCCTACGGTCATGTCAAACGTGCCGCCATCAATGCTCACAAACCCACGAGTTGCGTCATCACTGCGATTCGATTTGATGCCATCAGCTACGGCGGTGATGGTGAAATCGCCATCGAGAATCTTCACGCAATCGCGACCACGCAAGGCATCTTCTGCAGCATCAATAGTGTAGGTTCCGCCCGTGATAGCCAGATCGTCCTTTGAGCAGATCGCATGACGATACGCGCTGGTGACAGCAAGGGCGCCCGTTCCATTAATAGTAAGATCATCCTTGCTGTACAGAGTTGCGTACGGCTCATCGCTTCCCTCTTCAAGCACATATTCAGCGCCATCGGAAAGCGAGTTTTTCGTACCCGAAGCAAGGGTGATGAAGCACTTGTCGGTCTGCTTGACATAGATCGCGGGGCCATCCGCGTTATGGATGGTCGCGTTGGAGAGCACGATTTGAACCTTGCTGGTATCGGCAGTCTCAACAACAAGCTGCCCATCAGTCAAGCTTCCGCTCACGATATACGTACCCTCTTCGGTGATAGTCACCGTCGAACCATCGGACGTTGCACCCTGCCCTTGCACGGTTGAACCCGCCTGAGCAAGCGCAATCGTTGTTGCAGACGATTCGTCATACGAAGCATCTTTATCGCGGTCGGTGTACTCAAAATCCATTCCTGTCGCATCTGCCGTTGTCACGGTTGCCTCTGAACTTACCGAACTTGTGGATTCTGTAACAGGCTCGTCCCCTACCGCAGATGTGCAGCCCGTCGCAAAGAGCAACGCTACAATCAACAGAGAGAGTCCTAGGCCAACAACTGCACGCGTTGCGGCACTGCTTTCGTTTTCTCTACCCATGGCTACAACACATCCCTTGCTGCGGCCATACGACCGCACGTTATCTTGAGGTTTCCATTACGGACACGCAGTTCGTCGATCAGGCTTTTTTCGCACTCAGGACCTTTGAGCTGAATCTCATATTCAAGGAGAAAAAGGCTTCCCATGTTGGTTGTCTGCACTTCAATGAGTTCGTGAGCATCGGTGTAGCGCTTGAACGCATCGTCAAAAACACCCGTATAGTCAAGGTCTTCGGGAATCGTGATTTTCAGCGATTTACCTGGTTCTTTTTTCTTACCGAACGGTGAAATCACGTAGACCACGTTCGCAATGCCAACAATGACTGTAAAGACTGCGGCAAGCCACAGAAAGCCCATGCCCGTAGCCAAGCCAATTGCCATGGCGAAAAACACGCTGCCAATGTCTTTAGCGCTACCCGGAATCGAACGGAAGCGGACAAGGTTAAACACACCCATAACGGCAATGCCCGCTCCAAGGTTTCCGTTGACAAGCGTGATGACCATCTGCACGATCAGCGGCAGCAGCGCAAGCGTCACAACGAAATTCTTCGAGTAGTTGTGCTTGAACATATAGACAAGCGCAACGGCACAGCCAAGAATGATTGACGTAAGACAACTCATAAAGAATGCCGTCGAAGAAACGCTGCTCATGAGCGAATCGCTGGTTCCAAACACTGAGGTGAACATTGAATCAAGCACAGGTCTTGCTCCTTTCAGTCACGCGAGCGTGGCGTCCGCGCGGATTGACGGATACGGCAGCGATCTCTTCGGGCGCAATGAGGTTGAGGTAGGCCGTTCCGTACTTAGAAAATGTCTGCGGGTACGCATGGGTGCCGCTCAAGCAATCAACCAGCCAAAACGGCAGCGGACCTGCGTTTTTGACTTCCATGATCACTTCGCCGTCTGCAGTCAGAGGTACACAAGCGTCAACCTCTGTAAGGCTTTCGGCATAAGGATGCGCACCAATACACTCATCAAAGGTAATGCGCAGCTCGCCGCCATCGGGATCGCCGAAAGCACTGCGCTCGCACACAACAAGCATGGATGCCGTCAGGCGATCATAATGCTCGCGGAAAAAATCGATCTCGCGAGCAATCTGGATGGAGCGCAGTGAAAGGGATTGCTCCCCAGCCAGCTCATCGGCAAGCGGAAACCGCTGGCAGGCTTCTTCGTAAGACATACCCGCGAGATAGGCACGCGCTCCGGCAAGCGTCATTGAAACGCGTCGCTTGTAGACGATACCTTCGAACTTTTTCTTGATCTCAACGAACGCCTGCGCTTTGTCGGAAGGCTCACCGTAGACACGTACGCGCAACTTTTCTTTATACCGCGGCTTATCAAGCGAGTGTTCAATAAGAGAAAACTCGGGGGTATCAAAATACAGACTGCGCACCTGTGAGAACCCAAATTCGTCAGGCACCAGATTGCCTTCAATGGTTTCGCGAATAGCTCGGTACTGGCTCGCGTTTAGTAGGTATTTCTTTTCTTCGCGGGCAAATACGTCTGAAAATGTACTCATGACTGCTCCTTTCATCGTATCGGGGATGACGCATGCGGGAGTTTGGAAGGAGGCACATGCGGCAGCCCCGATGACAACAATCCTACGGTGCAAGGCTTAAATTTCCCTGAAAAGGGTGTGCGTGGTTTTTCAGGGCAATTTAAGGTGAGCAGCTACAATAGATATCCAAGGGCAATTCTGGGCACAACTACCTGAATGCCGATACATGACAACTCGAAAGGGCGTCGATTATGCAGATATTGGTTGTCGAAGATGACATCCGCCTCGCGCAGGCGCTCGGGCATATTCTCGAAGAAAACAATTACCAGGTTGATCTCGTTGGCAATGGCGAACTTGGCTTGGACTACGGCGAGACAGGCATCTACGATGTCATCATTCTCGATGTAATGTTGCCCAAGATGAATGGCTTTGACGTTGTGGCCGAGCTGCGACGACGCAAAGTGACCACGCCCGTACTCATGCTTACCGCGCGCGATGCCGTGCCAGAAAAAATCACGGGACTCGATAGTGGTGCCGACGACTATATGACCAAACCCTTCTCTCCTGCAGAATTGCTGGCACACTTACGGGCGCTCACCCGTCGTCAGGGCGAGGTGGTGTTTGAAACCGTAGCTTTTGAAGACATCGTACTCAACTTAGAAAGCTTCGACTTGAGCTGCGGGAAAAAGACCATTCACCTAGGGCTTAAGGAGTTTTCGATCCTTAAGATTCTCATGATCAACCCCACGCAAGTCATCTCAAAAGAAACTCTTATCGCCAAAGTATGGGGCGTCGAATCAAGCGCTGAAGACAATAATGTTGAAGCGTACATCTCATTCTTGCGCAAAAAGCTGAAATTTGTGGGTTCGCGCGTTATTATCGAAACACTTCGGAAGGCCGGCTATCGCCTTGGTATCGAAACGGCTGCTTCGAACGTCATCCCTGTCTGAGAGGAACTATCATCGATCGCATGCTCAGAAAGCTTCGCATCAAGTTTATTGCACTTATTATGGCAATGGTTGCCGTTGTGCTGCTCGCGGTATTTTCGACTATATGCGTCATCAATTACCAGCAAGCCGTTAGTGATGTTTATACTGCGTTGACATCAGCAATCGACCACGATGCTATGCCTAAAAAAGAATTACTTGCCGATAGTGCTCCCCCTGATGGATCTACGTGGGATGGCGGAGCTGCGGGTGGAAACAAATCCGATGCGCCGTTTGAGATTGGCGGTCGCGATGGCAAGCGACAGTTTATTCCCGTGGCGGTCTATGAAGTTGCAGCCGACGGAACCCTCACCGCGCTCTCAAACGGAACAACCGCTTCTATAGCCGATGAAACTCTTGCTGAAGCTGCTGCGCAAACCGCCGACGAACGAGAAGGCTCAGGCCTGCTCAACAGCGTAGGCTTGTATTACACGAAGCACACAACCGACAATGGAACCTATATCGCATTTGCCGATAAAGGCTCAGCCGAAAGCTGGCAATCACTTGCTCTTACACTTGCTGCAGTTGGCGTTGGCGCACTCCTGATCTTCTTTGTGATTAGCCTCTTCTTTTCGAAGTGGGCACTTGGTCCTGTGGAGGCGTCTTGGCGTAAACAGCAGCAATTTGTCGCCGACGCTTCGCACGAGCTGAAAACGCCGCTCACCGTCATGCTCGCCAACACTTCCATTTTGCTTAAGCATCCCGAGAAGACCATCGCCAGCCAAAGCCAGTGGGTCGAAAGTGTGGAGACAGAAGCCGAACTCATGCAACGGCTTGTTGGAGACCTCCTGTTCTTGGCAACGCCAAATGCCACAAGACGCGAATATGCACTTTCACCAACAGACCTCAGTGATATCGTCGAGCGCAATTTGTTGCAATTCGAATCAGTTGCCTTCGAACGCGAAATCACCGTTGATTCCGAGATCGAAGAGGGTATCACTGTCATGGGCAATGCCGTACGCCTTGAGCGCCTGGTAAGCACACTGCTCGACAACGCGTACAAGTACGCGGAGGACAAAGGCACCATCGGTGTCACACTTAAACACTCGGCGCGCCGCGTTGAGCTTGCAATCTCGAATTCGGGCACCAGCATTGACCCCAAAGACCTACCCCATATCTTCGATCGCTTTTATCGCGCAGACAAAGCGCGGGAGCGCAGCGTTGGCGGGTATGGACTCGGGCTTGCTATCGCCCATGAAGTTGCGGAAGAACACGGCGGTACCATTGCTGCTCATAGCTCCGAATCAGGCGATACCGTGTTCACCGTTGTGCTGCCAATCGAGAAGCAAAACTTGCGACTCGATGAATCAAACACTTAGCGCGATTGAGGCTTAATCTTTGAGATTTAGCCCACTCGAGAATATTTTTTAAATTTCTTAACTTTTTTTGTTTTTATAAAAAATATTGCAATAGTTTGATCTGGTCTTTTTTGACTATGTATCTTCAAAATGTTACAATTTTTTAAATTTCTCAACTTTTTTGAATTATTTAAAGAAAGATAAAAAATGCTTATCGACCGCCCTCGCTATACCGACGAAATTCTCTCATTTCGAGATGTCGACACCATCAAGGTGATAACAGGAGTCCGTCGCTGCGGAAAATCAAGCTTACTGCGCCTCGTGTCCCAGAGGCTCGAAGCTGAAGGAATCCCCTCTCATCGCTTAATAACACTCAACCTCGAGAGCATGGAACACCATATTTCCAATCATGAAGACTTGTATAGCTACCTCAAGGAACGTATCACAAACAAAGACAAGCACTACTTGTTCATCGATGAAGTACAGCTTATACCACTCTGGGAGCGCGAAATCAACGCTTTACGCGTCGATTTCGACACCGACATATACATCACAGGCTCCAACGCTTCTCTTTTGTCTGGACAACTCGCAACCCTTCTTTCGGGAAGATACATTACCATTGAAGTACGTCCTTTGGTTTTTTCTGAATACCTACTGTTCAACGGACTCTATCCTGTTGCTCCTCATGCAACCAGCGTTAAGGTGACCACCGAAAACGGTGACAGCGTAGAATATCCCATACCCCCTAGCTTGCTCTTAGAAACCTTGAACTTCGTTGCAACAAAGGATGGCGTACTTATTCCAGCCGATACCTTCTTTTCGCAATTCCAGACATTTGGGGGCCTACCCCAAATAGCACTCCAAGCCAAAACCGAAGAACAACATGCTGGGCTTATGCGAGCGTTTTACGATACCGTCATTAAATATGATGTCTCAGAGCGAATGTACGGAAAGGATAGCACCCGCATTAATAAGACAGAAGAATTCGAAAAGCTCTGCCTCTTTTTAGCAGACAACATTGGAAACAGAACAAACCTTTCGAAGATCGCACAAGCGCTCACACGAAGTGGGTCATCCATATCCGTTCCGACTATCAAACGCTATGTAACTGCTCTTTCTGACGCATTTGTTTTTTACCCCATAAAGCGGTTCGACATCAAAGGGAAGAAGTGTTTTGATAACCCAGATAAGTACTATATTGTAGACGTAGGTTTGAGAAATTATCTTTCTCATTACAAGAATGCTGATCAGGGAAGATCCCTTGAAAACATTGTTTTGCTCCAATTGCTATACGACGGATTCGACGTAACGGTCGGATCACTCTATCAAACGGAAGTTGACTTCATTGCGACGAAGGGATCGGATACCATCTATATCCAAGTCACCGACTCCATGGAGAAAGAAGACACCCTCGAACGCGAGCTTAAACCTCTCAGAAGTATTCGCGATGCTCACACAAAGATTGTTGTTGTTGGTCACGGAAGCTATCCCACCGATATTGATGGCATAAAAATTATCACCGCCACGAACTTTCTTTTGGGATCTAATTAGGTTGGGGCTGCATCATGCAGCCCCAACCTTTCGCTTTACTGTATCCCGCAACATTTTTACACGTAAAACAACATGTCATTGTAGGTTGGAACGGGCCAATGGTCGCGATCGGTGTACTTCTCAAGCAGGTCAACCGCACTGCGCAACGCTTCCATTGCAGGAACTGCTTCATGAGCATAGCGATTCGCTTTTTCCTGCTGATCTTCAAGCTCCTGAATCTCATGATGCAGTTCATCGAGCACCTTATAGGCTTCATTTGCCTTTGCCACACCATTAAGCAAACGCAAGAGCGTTTCTTCCTGCTGCTCAGTATTTGCACCAGGAACAGCAGCCTTAACGTTAGCAACCGTTGCGGCGAGCTCGCCAATATATTCGTTGACCGCTGGCAAGAACGTACGGCGCGCCATGCGCTTCATGACGCGAATCTCAATGTTCATCAGCTTGTTGTACTTCTCGAGCTTCACCTCATAGCGGCTATAAACCTCGGTCTCACTCAGAACATCAAAGCTCTCGAACAAATCGATGCTTTTCTGATCGATGTAACACGGCAGCGCATCGGCTGTTGTAGGATGATTCGCTAAACCACGCTTTTCAGCTTCAATCGGCCATTCGTCAGCATACCCGTTACCATTGAAGATAATCCGTTGATGCTTGGTGAGTGACTTTTTGATATACGCAATGGCGGCAGCCTCAAACTCGCAGCCTTCTTTATTTTCCATTGCATCGGCAAATTCCTTGAGGCTCTTTGCCATGGCAGTATTGATGATCATGTTCGCATCGGAAAGGTTCACTGCCGAGCCAGGCATACGGAACTCAAACTTATTGCCCGTAAACGCGAAGGGACTCGTGCGGTTGCGATCGGTGTTGTCCTTGAGGAAGTTCGGCAACACAGCCACGCCAAGGTCCATCGCGACCTTTTCGGCGTTGCAATACTCGTGACCCGTGATGAGCGATTCAACGATTTCACCGAGTTCATCGCCCAAGAATATCGAAATGATCGCAGGCGGTGCTTCGTTAGCGCCAAGGCGATGATCGTTGCCAGCAGAAGCAACCGACATGCGCAAAAGTTCCTGGTAGTCATCGACCGCCTGAATAACGCCCGTCAAAAAGACGAGGAAGCGCAGATTATCCATGGGGGTATCACCAGGATCAAGCAGGTTAGTTTTGCCTGCAGATATAGACCAGTTGTTGTGCTTACCCGAGCCGTTGATACCTTCGAAAGGCTTTTCGTGCTGCAGGCACACAAGACCATAATGCGAAGCCAGCAAGCGCATCTGCTCCATGGTCAGAAGGTTTTCATCGATACCACGGTTTGCGTTGGTGAAGACGGGAGCTAACTCGTGCTGAGCAGGTGCAACTTCGTTGTGTTTGGTCTTCGCTGGAACGCCGAGCGACCACAACACATCATCGAGTTCCTTCATGAATTCATTAACCGAAGGGCGAATGGCCCCAAAGTAGTGCTCTTCGAGCTCCTGCCCTTTGCACGGCGGCGCACCGAAAAGCGTGCGACCGGTGATGATGAGGTCCTGGCGCCGTTCGTAATCTTTTTCCGAAATGAGGAAATACTCCTGCTCGGCACCTACCGTTGTAATCACGTGACGGTCAGGCTCACCAAACAACTTCAAAACGCGCTTTGCTTGCTTCTCGACAGCGCTCATCGAACGCAAGAGCGGGGTTTTTTTATCAAGCGCCTCACCCGTATAGCTGCAAAACGCCGTGGGAATACAGAGTACTTCATCTTTGATGAACGCATAGCTTGTGGGATCCCAGGCAGTGTAGCCGCGAGCCTCAAATGTAGCGCGCAGGCCGCCCGAAGGAAAACTCGAAGCATCAGGTTCGCCCTGAATAAGCTCGTTACCTGAGAATTTCATGATGGCGCGGCCATCGGGAGTTGGATCGAGGAAGCTATCGTGCTTCTCAGATGTGATGCCCGTGAGAGGCTGGAACCAGTGCGTGTAGTGCGTTGCGCCGCGCTCGATTGCCCATTCCTTCATTGCATGAGCGACTACGTTGGCAACTTCAATTTCCAGTGATTTGCCTTCTTTAATGGTCCTGGCAAGACTCTTATACGTTTCGGAGGGAAGTCGCTCCTTCATCGTATAGTCATTGAAGACCATAGTCCCGTAGTTTTCGGAAACTTTCGCCATGTTGTTATACTCCTCCGTGTTGCAGCAGTTCGCAAACCCGTGTTTAACGTTGGTGTCAGCTATTATTCCACAAATCGATACCTTAGCACGGGCACACTTCAATGCACACGAATAACTCGCTCTCATCAAACTAACGGCGTAAAGTTTCAGGGAGTTTTCGACCGTAAAAAGGCTTGGTTGCCCAACTGTACGTAGTTTCGGGTATTATCAAGTACGAAAAGATTACCCCGCGCGGTAAGCGGGTTTCGGAAGGATCTCATGGCAAGCGAATCACATACTATCGACACCGCAACAGGGGAAGAAGCTCCTGCGGAGCTTTCGTCTGAGCGTGTTTACGAGATATTTTCTGCCATCGCAAAGAAGTACGAGCGGTTTAACGCTGTCTCAAGCATGGGCGCCTACAAAGGCTGGCTCAAAGGCATGATGGAAGTGGCGCCCATCGATGCAACCAGCAACGTGCTTGATATTGCGGGAGGAACAGGTGACGTTGCCTTTACAGCTGCGCGGACCAAGCATCCCGCGCACATTCAGATCACCGATCTTGTACCTGAGATGCTCGAAGTCGCAAAAGCACACTATGACGAAGGTGCCGCCTGTGGTGTACCCGTTGATTTCGATGTGGTTGATGCACAAAACATTCCCTATGCCGATGCATCCTACGATGTGATTACTATGGCATACGGCATCCGCAATATGCCCGATCGACAGCGCGCTCTCGCTGAGATGTACCGCGTGCTGAAGCCTGGCGGCACGCTTGTGTGCCTTGAGTTCTCCACTCCCCCCAACAAAATCTGGCGTTCACTGTACGGCTTTTATCTCAAGCATATGATTCCGTTTTGGGGTGGACTCATTACGGGAGATAAAGAGGGATTTATCTACCTCGGTAAGTCGATCAAAGCATTCCCTGATCAGCTAACATATGCTGAAATGCTCCAAGAGACAGGGTTCATCAAAGTCTCGTGGCGAAATTTCACTGGTGGTATTGCCGCCGTTCATACAGCGATCAAGCCCAACTAACCCTCAACACGCAACATGCGATAGCCGATACCCACGTGGGTCTGAATGTATTGCGGATGAGATGGATCGGCCTCAATCTTTTTGCGGAGCGTTGCCATAAACACGCGTAAGGATGGCAAATCAGATGTGAGAGCCTGCCCCCACACCTCTTTAAGAATGAAGTTGTGCGTGAGAACCTTGCCCATGTTTCTTGCTAGCAAGCACAAAAGCTTGTATTCGATTGGGGTTAGATGAATTTCTTCACCACGACAGGTCACGCTCACGGCGCTAAAATCGATGTGCAGATCACCATTATCGAACACTGTCTCATCCTCAGAAACCGAAACGGCATCGATTCTGCGTAGCGCCACTCGCAGGCGTGCGAGCAATTCATCAACCGAAAAGGGCTTCACGAGATAGTCATCTGCGCCGGCATCGAGCGCTTCGACCTTATCAGCATCCTCAAGACGCGCCGACAACACGATAATTGGCATGTGTGACCAGCCCCGAACCGTGCGGATGATATCCACGCCGTCCATGTCAGGTAACCCAAGATCAAGTATCGCTAGATCGATGTCATGGGATGATGTGAACTCGAGAAGTGCCTGATTGCCCGTTGAAACCTCGCGATGGCGATATCCATGCACTTCGAGCGTGGTTGCTACGAGGTTTCGTACTGCGGCATCATCTTCGACAACCAATATCTCGTATTTTTCTTCCATTACGCTCCCTCACGCCCAGTATCCTCATCATGCATGCCCGACGTTAAGCTATTCATCTTCGAAACAGGCAAGTCAAAACCAAACTCACAACCATGCGGCTTTGCATCACGCACGCTGATTTCACTCCCGTGCACGTTAACAATCGAGCGACAAAGAGCCAAACCAAGGCCCATCCCCCGCCGCGAATCGCCAAGCTTTCCGCTTTTCTCTGTAAGCTCAACATGATAGAACATATCAAAGATGCGCTCTTTGTCAGCATCAAGAATACCTGGTCCATCATCGGTAACCGTCAAACGAACAACATCTTTGCCGGCTTCGCGGCGCTTCTTCGCCGCAACAACGATGTGCGAGCCTTCAGGCGTATACACAACTGCATTATTCACGAGGTTGATAATGACCTGCATGATTAGGCGCGCATCCATATTAACAAGCAGGAACTCATCGGGAAGATCAACCTTGATGTTGTGCGTTTCTGCTTTGCGTGTCACGTGACGCATTGCGTTTTCAACTACATCGCTTATGAGTTCGGGTTGCGTTTCAATATTGACGGTGCCATCATCGATACGCGTGACCGACAAAAGGTTTTCAACCAGGTCAATCAACCAACTTGAATCTTCGTAGATATCACGATACATCTGGCGCTTCTGCTCAACGGTGAGCTTTTCGCCTTCGCTTATAAGCATGTCAGCATCGCCCGAGATGCTCGTAAGAGGCGTGCGCAGATCGTGAGAAATGGTGCGAAGCAAGTTTGAACGCAGAGCTTCCTTCTCTATCTTCATGCGCATCTGGTGATGTTCATAGGCAAAAGCAATATGCTCTGCTGCCTGACCGCATTCATCTAAAATGGCAACAAGCAGGTTTTTCTCCAGCGCCCCGAAGTCTTCGCTGTCCTCGCCGAGTACGAGACCAGCAACACCATAGACCGTGTCTTTCGACCTGATGGGAAGATAGAGACAACGCGCATCGCGCAGCGTATCAGTTGTTGCGCCCGCGCGTTCGTTGTTCGTGGCAACCCACGCAGCAACCGCCGCTTCACTCGGGGCAACAAGTTCTTTCTCGCTCGCATCACCGCCGCCACTGCCAGGTACATCGTAGACAGTCGGTTGCATGAGCCGCGCATCTGCATCAAGGCGATACACGACTACCGGTCGGTCGAGAATCTTCATGATTTGCGCTGCGGTAGTATCGAAGCATTCGGATATCGTTGTTGCAGCCTGCAGCTTTCGACTACTTTCAAGCAGTACTTCCGTGCGATATGCTCGACGTGCCGTAGCCTGCGTTTGGCGCTTCATCTTGATGGTGAGCGATGACGCAAGCACCGTCGACACCATGAGGAACGCAAAAATGAACGGGTAGTTGAGCCCGTATGCGTTAAAAGTAAAGCGGGGTGTTGTAAAAAAGAAGTTGTAGGCAAGCATACTGCCGAGCGCCACCAGCAGAGCATAGATAAATCCATCCGCACGCGTGGCAAACAAAAGCGCAACCAGCATGTATACCATGAGAATTACCGAAGCCGAAAGCCCGAACTCAAATACCACCATACTTGTTACGGTCGCGAGCGTAATAGCAGCAAGCGCGGTAAGGACGTCTCCGGTGGTCAATTTGAGGCCCGCCGAAGGAAGGGTCCTGCTCAGGCGCGCTGGCATATCCTCAACAGGCACAACATTGATGATCGCACCATACGAGAGCTTGGTGAGCCGACTGACCAGACTATTTCTCCTGCGGAAAATACTCTTGCTTGATGTCGAGCTTCCCAGCACAAGCTGCGTGATGCCAGCAGTCACGGAGTACTGCGAAATGAGCACCGCCGTGTCCTCGCCGTGCACGGTGACCACATGAGCCCCCAGCTCTTCCGCTAAATCGATGTTCGCCTGAAGGCGAGCGCTTTCTTCTTCATCAAGCTGCTTGCCCCCCGAGGAATCAACCACGAGTGCCGTCAGTGCGCCATGAAACGCTTCAGCCATATTGGCTGCCGCGCGAATTACCTTTACGTTGCCTGCATCGGGCGTGATGTGAACAAGAACATCCTCCCCCGCCTCAACATGCGCCGCGGCATCAGACGTATCGACATTACGCGTCATTCGGTCAGCCATACGACGCAGGGCAACCTCGCGCAAAGCCGCGAGGTTTTTCTTGGTAAAGAAGTTCGAAAGAGCCGTCCTGCTGCGCTCAGCAACGTAAATCTTTCCCGAGTTCAATCGTTCAATGAGATCGTCGGGCTCGATGTCGATCAGCTCAACGAGATCAGCACGGTCAAATACAAAGTCTGGAATACGCTCGCTGACGCTGACCTGCGTGATGGACGCAATTTTGTCGTTGAGACCTTCGAGGTGCTGTACGTTTACGGTAGTGAATACGTTAATGCCAGCCCGCAGAAGCTCCTCGATATCTTGATAGCGTTTTTTATGGCGACTATCAGGTGCGTTGGTATGCGCCAATTCGTCAACCAGCATGATTTGCGGACGCCGTTCAAGCGCGGCGTCTATGTCAAATTCGCGAAGTTCAATTGCCTTATGGGAAACGGTCTTTGTCGGTAGCTGCTCAAGGCCATCGAGCAACGCGAGCGTTTCAGCACGCGCATGCGGCTCGAGGTAGCCGACAACAACATCGTATCCTCGATTGCTCCACGTGTGGGCTTCTTCAAGCATGGCGAACGTTTTGCCGACGCCAGCTGCGTATCCAAAGAACACTTTAAGCTTGCCGTGAACGTTCTCTTCGCGCTCTTGAGCATCTTTAATTTGGCGCAAGATAGCGTCGGGGTCGCGTCTGTTATCGAAGTCGGTCATAAACTCCATCAGCCTCTTATCGCTCTCGCAGCATGCGATTCAAACTGCACCAGACGAATTGACTTCGCCTGGTGCAGATCTCCTGTTGCCAGAATCGGATTATCATAGCACGCCATCAAGCATGAGGTTCACCTTAAGCACGTTCACACGGGAATCTCCCAAGACACCAAACGTCGGTCCTGTAGTGCAAGCGGCAATGATGTCTCTAATTTCTTCGGGGGTCTTGCCTGTGCTCTTAGCAAGACGCTCCACCTGATACTCAGCAGCTGCTGGTGAGATATCGGGATCAAGCCCACTGCCTGAGCACGTTACGAGATCGTTCGGGATCGGAATGCCTTCCTTTTCAGGATGAGCTGCTTCAATCATCGCAACTCTTTCAGCCACGAGCGCGCGATAGTCTTCGCTCGCTGGGCTTAAGTTTGAAGGGCCGGCCCACTCAAGCGCATTGCCGTCCTTATCCGTAAACGTTTCTGTATTGGTGTTCACCACACGACCCCACAGGTGGTTTTCGTCAGAAAACTCCTGTCCAAGTATCATGCTGTACTGCTTTCCATCATTTCCTGTCACAATGCTCCCGTTCGCCTGGAAGGGGAAGACAAGCTGGCCGATACCTGTGCAGACTGCCGTGTAAATGACTCCGCACAGCAACGTCATGGCGAGGAATATTCCTGCTGCCGTTGCCAAGGTTTTCAAACCCGATTGCATGTTCATGTTTCCTACCATTTCCTTTACACCTCGCTACCTGTCGCCGCCTGTTGCGGCGTTGCATTCCTATCGCGAGCCCCGCAAAGTGCGGGGCTGTTCGTACATTTTTTGCCTACACCATGCCGCATGCGGTGAGAATCATGTCGATAACCTTGATGGCGATGAAGGGCAGGATGATGCCACCTATGCCATAGACGCCAAGGTTGCGCAACAACAAGCTCGAAGATGATCCTTCGCGATACTTAACACCGCGCAATGCAAGCGGAATCAGGACAACAATGATGAGCGCGTTGTAAATGATCGCCGACAAAATTGCGGTTTGCGGACTCGTGAGCCCCATGATGTTCAGAGCGTCAAGCTGCGGATAGAGCGGCGCAAACAGTGCGGGGATGATAGCGAAGTACTTTGCGACATCGTTTGCAATCGAGAATGTCGTGAGAGAACCGCGCGTCATAAGCAACTGCTTGCCAATGCGGACAATGTCGAGCAGCTTGGTGGGCGACGAATCAAGGTCGACCATGTTGCCTGCCTCTTTTGCCGCCTGGGTGCCGCTGTTCATCGCAACAGCCACGTCAGCCTGAGCAAGTGCCGGAGCGTCGTTGGTGCCGTCGCCCGTCATTGCCACCATGTGACCCTCTGCCTGGTAGCGCCTAATGGCTTCAAGCTTGGTCTCCGGTGTTGCTTCTGCCAAGAAATCGTCGACGCCAGCTTCGGCAGCAATTGCCGCTGCGGTCATCGGATTGTCGCCCGTGATCATAATCGTCTTGATGCCCATAGTGCGCAGGTCAGCGAAGTTTTCTTTGATGCCCTGCTTGACGATATCCTTCAGGTGGATGACGCCAACAATTTTGTGGTCGCGCGCAACGAGCAGCGGCGTGCCACCCGAGCTGGCGATTTCGTCAACAGCCAAAGAACACTGCTGGCTGTATTCGCCACCTTCCGCCTCGACATAGTCGCGTATAGCCTCGGCGGCACCCTTCCTGATTTCATGACCCTGATAATCAACACCACTCATACGCGTAGTTGCAGAGAAGGGAATCGACACAAGACCTGAGCCTTCAAGGTCGCGTTCGCGGATGCCAAAACGCTCTTTGGCCAGCACGACGATGCTGCGGCCTTCGGGAGTCTCGTCAGTCAAGCTTGCGAGCTGCGCAGCATCAGCCACATCTTCCTCGCTTGCAGAGCCAACGGGAATGAAAGCACATGCTTGACGATTGCCGAGCGTGATGGTGCCCGTCTTGTCGAGCAACAGGATGTCGACATCGCCAGCAGCCTCAACAGCCCTGCCGCTGGTGGCAAGAACGTTTGCCTTGTTGAGGCGGCTCATGCCTGCAATACCAATAGCGGAAAGCAATGCGCCAATGGTGGTTGGTGCCAAGCAGACAAACAGCGCAACAAGCGAGGTAACCGTTGTCGGGTTCAGCATTGATGCCTGACCAGCAGAGAACGCGCTGAAGGTATAGAGCGATACCGACACAAGCAAGAACACAACGGTCAGTGCAATCAGAAGAATCTGGAGCGCAATTTCGTTAGGCGTCCGCTTGCGAGAAGCCGACTCAACCATCGAGATCATCTGGTCAAGGAAGCTCTTGCCTGGTTCTTGTGTAACACACACAACGAGCCAGTCGGAAAGCACCATCGTGCCGCCGGTGACCGAAGAGCGGTCTCCGCCTGATTCGCGAATGACAGGAGCAGACTCACCCGTGATCGCACTTTCGTCGACTGATGCGGCGCCCTGTACCACTTCGCCGTCAGCAGGAATCTGCTCGCCCGCTGCGATGAACACGAGATCCTTCTTCTTGAGGAGAACCGAGCTCACCTCTTCGGAGCGTACGTGATACATTGCTGCCGGATCAGCCTCGCGCAGACCTGCAGCCAACAAATGATCGTTGAGCTTGTGTGCCTGCACATCGCGCTTGGCAGCCCTCAGTGCGTCAGCCTGAGCCTTGCCGCGACCCTCAGCAAGTGATTCAGCGAAGTTCGCGAACAGCACAGTGAGCCACAGAACGACAGCGATCGCTGCGATGAAGCCTGGGTGCGTGTCGGAGATTCCCGCGAGGGAAAATCCGAACAGCACCGTGGTCATCAGGGCCGAAATGTAAACCATGAACATAACCGGGTTAGCCACTTGGGCTTTCGGGTTGAGCTTGTAGAACGCGTCACGCACAGCACGCAGAGCCTGGCGCTTCTTTTCGTTAGTTTTCGTAGGTGCAGTAGTCATTTTCTGTATCCTCTGTTCTTACAATGCCATCTGGAGTTGCTCAGCGATGGGACCAAGCGCGAGAGCTGGGAACATCGAAAGCGCACCGACGAGCAGGACGATCAAGATCACCAAGAACACGAACGTAACGTTGTGAGTAGAGAGCGTTCCTGCCGTAGCTGCAACCGTTTTGCGCGTTGCCAGACTTCCAGCAAGAGCACAAGCGGCCACAAGCGGAACGAAGCGGTTCACAAGCATCTCAATACCCGTGACAACGTTGATAAAGGGAGTGTTTGCGTTGAATCCTGCAAACGCCGATCCGTTGTTGCCACCCGTCGAGGTTGTCGTGTAGAGGACTTCCGAGAATCCGTGGGCACCTGCATTGTTAAGGCTATCGACCGTCGCGGGATCGAGGCACAACAACGCTGTTCCTGCGAGGATAACAACAGGTGTCGTGATACAGAGGATCACCGCCATACGCATCTCTTTCGGCCCA
>JAVWLC010000011.1:0-16076 GCA_036638175.1 Raoultibacter sp.
TTATGGCATCCCTGCTCATTGCCCTAATTGCGGAGCAAAGGCGGTGGAGCAATGAGTTTGAATACCTCGAATGATAGTGTCATAGTAAATTGTGAAATGTCATGTTTTGTCCTGCGATTAAAAGATACTATGTACTTGGTAGAATTATGTAAGCGGCTGATCTTCGGATCGGTCGCTATTTTTTGGTCTGCGTAAGCTGACTTAATAATTGAAAGGAGGTGAAAGAAAATGAGTCTAAGACGCAAGGGTTCACGGGACTCGAACCTTGATACAAAGGGTCGCCCCAACAAGCTCAATAAAACCACAAAGAGCTCACAGAGGAGCTTCTGGAAGCGTAAATCAAGCGGGGGAGCTGGTGGCTGATGTCGAATCTCCTTTTCGATCCCATTAAAACTCAAGCGAAGATTACGGATACTGTCCTTGTTGGCTTTTCTGGAGGCAAGGACAGTATTGTTACGCTTGATCTTTGTATGAGAAATTTCAAAACGGTAATACCATTTTTCTTGTACATCGCTCCGAACCTTGAATTTCAAGAGAAAACGTTGCGATGGTATGAGGAAAAGTATGGTCAAGAGATTGTTAGGATGCCTCATTTCGAGGTGTCAAATTTCATGCGTTATGGCTCATTTCGTGAGCCAGACGAAAGCGTATCCATCGTAAGTATTACTGATGAGTACAACTATCTGAGGGTCAAAACAGGCGCTACTTGGATAGCGGCAGGAGAGAGAATAAACGACTCAATTATTCGCCGCGCTATGATCAAGCGCTCTGGAAGTATTGATCGAAAGCGGGCAAGATTCTATCCAATTGCCAACTGGACCAAAAAAGAGGTTCTTCAATATATAAAGCATCATAAATTGAAGTTGCCCGCAGACAGCAAGAGCCTTGGATTTTCGTTCAAGTCGCTCGAAGGCAAGGAACTTGCTTTCGTTCAAGATCACTATCCTGATGACTATCAGAAGATCATAAGGCTATATCCGTATGCAGGCGCAGCGGTTGAAAGGTGGAGAAGATATGCCGAGCAAGCCTAAAAAGGAAAGCAATCTCTCGAGGTTTCAAAACTTCGAGAGTGAAACCATAAACCGTTCTAAGATTACAAATGCTCCGTATAATCCTCGCTTTATTGATGCCGCCGCCAAAAGGCGACTCAAGGCAGGAATGAGAAAGCACGGTCTTGTCCAGGCGATCACATGGAACAGGAGAACTGGTCATGTGGTAGGTGGTCATCAGCGCCTAGAGGTTCTTGATGAGCTAGAGAGGCGAGCCGACTACGACCTCACGGTAAACGTGATTGATGTAGACGAACGCGAAGAGGTTGAGGTAAATGTTCAGCTCAATAATCCGTCTATGCAAGGGGAGTGGGACCTAGAAAAGCTTGCCGATCTTTCCGAAGACTTCGGACTAGGGTTTGACGATATGGGCTTTTCAGCACTCGATGTCGATCTCATGTTCGACGGTGATGAAAGGTTCACGACGCTTTTTGACACGACCGAAGCCGAGAACGTTAAAGGCGACCTTGATGCTGTCAAAGAAGCCCGTGAACAGGGTGCGGCAAATCTTCAGGAGCGAAACAGTATCAGCTGGTATTCAATCATTGTATTTCGGGATGAAGCAGAGCGCAAAGAGTTTCATAGGCGAATCGCTGTGCCTGAGTATGAAGAATACGTATCTGTCGAGCAGCTAGAACGACTGAAAGACTCCTAGAAGTCTGCGAGTATTGTTTTCCACCATGTGCGAGTTTCTTGCTCTGATACGTCGTGGTTTTTCATAGTGAGCAAAGGCTCGTAATAAGTCTCAAGGCACTCACGACAAGTTAAGTCATCGGGTAAATACTTAATCAAATTGTTATCAACATCAAACAAGTTAAGTTTCCCTTTTTGCTTAAATGGCTCAATCCACTTGATTTCGCCTAGCTGCCAGGCATAGGCATTGCTCGGCATGCTTTCGAGACAAGCAGCTTCAAGGTGTTCCATGCCAAATGGCTCAATGCCCAACAGCTCAGCTACGCAGAGCGCGTAGCCTGCGATTGTGCCGGGCAAAGGTTTTGCGGATGAACAGATGAGTAAATCACCTCGGTAAGACGTTTGCCATGTGCGGCACTCGATTGTCTTCATGTCGAGGAGCACAGGCATTGCCCATTCGGGTTTGAGTGATAGAGCTTTCAAGTAGTCTCCTTAGTCTGTTGGGTACGCAAAGGCAAGCCCAACAGAAGAAAGGCTTGTCTTTGATTTTTGGGTTCGCGTGCGCTAATTTTCCATCATTCTTGCCTCAATCATCAGTCGCTCGCATTCATCAAGTATTTTTTGTTCATTTTCAGATGTTGC
This sequence comes from Raoultibacter sp., assembly GCA_036638175.1. Taxonomy (GTDB): domain Bacteria; phylum Actinomycetota; class Coriobacteriia; order Coriobacteriales; family Eggerthellaceae; genus Raoultibacter. The sequence continues at coordinate 2,325 of JAVWLC010000011.1, forward strand.
TTCTAGCTCCCACTCGGGGTTGATCTCAGGGCGATATCGTTTAATCGGAACATCTCCATGATTGACATAATATTCTTCGTACGCCAAGGTGGGATTGTATATACCTAAACAATCGCCGTTCTCTTTGTGATAATAGGTGTGCACTCCTAGTGTCGTCTCCAAAAATTCTGGCACCAACCCGTGCTTTACCCAAAGGCTCATGATGCAAGATCGATCTGATTTGTCGTGGTTAACGGTTGTTATCTCCACGATGAGCGGACCTGCGTCGCTTTTGTAATACCTGCGACAGCCGTTAGCTCCATAGGTAGATTCTAGGTGCATGGTCATGGTATAATCCTTTCAAGAAGTTCCACCTCCCCCAGTCGTAAAGACTGGGTTCGGTGGGTTGTTAAGCCCGAGGGTCATTGCTTTGGTCGGCAGTCCCTCGGGCTTTTTCTATGGCACCCTTTACCATCTCAGCTAGCAGTCTGGCTATAAGGTTGACAAGAAGCCTTTCGATCATGTCGTTTATCATGCAATCACCCCCTCTCTTTATCAGAGTGGGCTTTTGTGCTATTCGGTTGTCAAGGTGCTATGCCCTTTCGAGCACAACTAAATAATATCATAATGCACAACAAAAGTAGTGCATATCAGTCTTACACACAAATAATGCACAACAATAGTATTGCATTGTGCTATAGTGATACTCATGAATACAAGAGCAGCAATAGAAACGATGATGAAGGGTAGCCGATACAATGGCTCCCAGCTTTCTTCTGCTATGGGTAAACACAGGAACTTCCTCAGTACGACATTCACCAAGGGGTCGATACCAAGGGTTGACACGCTCGCGCACATGGCGCAAGTCATGGGGTACGAGCTGGTATTGAAGGGACATGGGGAAGAGATAGTCATCGACCCACCCGAAGACGAGAAATAAGAAATTATCAGGCATCCGAAAGGGTGCCTTTTTTGTTCCCATCAAAAGATATTGAGACAACAAAGTAGTCCCCTAGGGGGCTTTTCTTATTTAGGAGGTGATTGAAGTGGCAAATCCAGAGAACCTTATACCGAATGATCAGCGCACACCGAGCCAACGCCGAGCTAATGCAAGCAAGGCTGGCAAGGCTTCTGCCAAGGCAAGGCGAGAGCGAAAGGCTATGCGAGAGCTCGCGCAAATTGTTCTTGATACGCCCATGAAAGCAGGAAAACGTGACACGATCAATACCATTGAAGACCTCAAGAAAGAGGGTGGTCCGAACATATCGGTGGAGGAGTTCGCATTATTTAACATTGCCCGCAAAGCAATGAGCGGCGATGTGAGCGCAATGACCTTCTTGCGAGACACCATCGGCGAGAAGCCTACTGACTGTATTGAGATCAGTTCGGCAGTAGACGAAGCAGAGGCCGAGATTACGAGCATGATCGAAGCCGAACTATCGAGTCGTGATAAAGATGACTGCTCGTAATGTTGTACGGCTCATTATGGAATGCCCTGTTGATATTGCCTACAAGATTGGGTTCGACAAACTAACCCCGCTGCATAACACTTGGATATTCCTTATGGTGTTTGGGAAAGAGGACAAGACCCTACAGGGGCACCGAGGCTCATTCAAGACTACCTGCCTATCAATCGCTTTTGCATTTATCTGCCTTTTGTATCCACGTAAACGAACGATATTCATGCGCAAGACCGACACCGACGTAGCCGAAGTCATGGCTGCGGTCTCTAACATACTGAGGACCGACCACTTCAAGGCTCTCTCAAGAATGTTGTACGGAGTAGAGCTTGTTGTCACCAAGGCAACGCAATCAGAGGTAAATACGAACCTGGCTAAAGGTGTTTCGGGGGCATCCCAAATACTCGGGCTTGGGTGTGGAAGCTCTCTTACTGGCAAGCATGCCGATTTTGTTTTTACCGATGACATCATCAACATCAAAGATCGCGTATCCATGGCAGAACGTGAGCGAATTAAGCTGATCTACCAAGAGCTGCAAAACATCAGAAACAGAGGCGGGCGTATTTTTAACACCGGTACGCCATGGCACAAGGATGATGCGTTTTCGCTTATGCCAAACCTCGTTCAATACGATTGCTACTCTACGGGGCTTATGTCGAAAGAGGAAATTGCAGACATGCGCAATCGCATGAGCGTATCTATGTTTGCAGCAAACTACGAGCTTAAGCATATCGCAGATGCAGAATCAATGTTCAAAGCCCCGACCTTCTGCGACAACGCAAAGCTGTTATACAACGGCTTCGGACACATCGACGCATCGTATGGTGGCGAAGACAGCACTGCATACACTGCGATAAGGCGCGTCGGCGACACCTATGTTGTCTACGGACGTTTATGGCACAAACACGTAGATGACTGCTTAGATGAGATCGTAGCCATCAACAAGGCACTTCGCATAGGAACTATCTATTGCGAAAACAATGCCGACAAAGGGTATCTTGCCAAAAAGATACGCACCCTCGGGCTTCCGTGCAAAGACTACTACGAATCAACCAACAAGCACATCAAGATATCTTCGTACCTGCGCGAAGCATGGGAGAAGGTTTACTTTCTCGATTGCCCAGGATTCGATCTCGATTGTGAATACCTGAACCAAATCCTCGACTACAACGAATATGCGGAGCACGACGATGCTCCCGACTCCTTAGCAAGCGCTATTAGGCAGCTAAAGGGCAAACCAAAAATGAAGACATTGAAAGGGGGTCTCTAAGTGGATGAGTTCCATTCTTTTTATTACGGCACAACGTGCAATGAGCCTGAAACATCAGACATAGTTTTGCCGTCTGGCACTGAGATGACACCAACGTTGCTAAAAGAGCTTATCGATCATCATCAAGAGAATCACGTTCCTCGCTTTAAGATTCTGAAAAACGCATACGAGAACAAATACAAGATATTTTCAGAAGAGGCAAAGCCTAAAGGGAAGCCAGACAATCGTTTGTCAGCAAACTTTGCGAAGTACATTACCGACACAATGAACGGCTTTTTTATCGGAATACCTATCAAGGTGACACACCCAAATAGTGATAGGCATGAGATCATCAAGAGCTTCGAATCTCGAAACGTCCAGGAAGATTTAGATTCCGAATTGTCAAAGCACAGTTCGATCTACGGCGTATGTTATGAGCTTCTTTACCAGAGTGATGACGGTAAAGCGTATAGCACGCTGCTTAAGCCTCTGTCGGCTTTCAAAGTGTACGATGATTCGGTTCTAAGGCGCTCGATGTACGGCGTTCACTATTGGTATAACGAACAGGGCGAAGTGAACGGAACCTTCTCAGACAAGGAAGGTGTGTATAGCTTCTCGGAAAAAGACGGCACCCTCAATATCTACGACGTTGAGCCTCACTATTTCGGCGATGTGCCGATGATTGAGTATAAGGACAACGACGAAAAGCAGGGGATATACGAAGGTGTTCTCAATCTGATCAACGCCTACAACAAGGCTTTGTCCGAAAAGGCGAACGACGTTGATTACTTTGCTGATGCCTATCTGAAAATCCTAGGCATGGTGGTTGACGAAGAAGAGTTAAACAACATGCGCACCAATAGGACCATCAACGCAGACGATGCAAGCGCCATCGTTGAGTTTCTTCAAAAGCCAGACGGTGACGCTACCCAAGAGAACTTGATTGAACGATTAGAGCGCCTGATATTTCAGCTTTCGATGGTTGCTGATATTTCTGATGAGTCATTCGGAACACAATCAGGTATTGCCCTGAAATACAAACTGCAGGCAATGAAAAACCTCGCAAAGACAAAGGAGCGCAAGTTCACGGCTTCGATGAAGCAACGATATCGACTCTTATGTAACTATCCTCAGATTGGCTTGCAGGAGGATGACTGGGAAAAGCTTTCCTTTGTATTTACGCTTGACTATCCCGCAAACATTGCAGAAGAAGCAAGCATTGCAGCAAACCTGTCGGGTACAACATCGGAAAAGACGCGACTAAGTGTACTTTCGATTGTTGATGATCCAGATGCTGAGCTTCAGCAGCGAGAATCCGAGCAGGCTCAGCGAGCGAATCTGTCTGTCAAGTATGAAACATCCCGCACGGGGGTGACTGATGATGAAGCCAAACCAAAGGAAGAGTGATGCTGCCTATTGGAGCAAACGTCAAAAACAACTAATGGCACAGCTTGAGCGAGACGAAGTAAAGCTCAAGAAGAAGCTGTCAAGCATTTATGAGAGCGAATCCATTAGGTTAGCCAAAGAAATAGCTGCATACTACGCCGAATATGGCAGTGATGATGTTCTCAAGTATCGCCAACTACTCGGGTCGCTAAAGCCATCGGATCGCAAGATGCTTATCGAGCGAATGGAGGATTTCGCCAAGAAGTACCCAGAATATGCCTATCTCTTGCCCGTGCGTGAATCAATCTACAGGTTAAACGAACTCGAAGGGCTGCAAACCTCTATTCGCATGCAGCAGCTCGAAATAGGAGCCATTGAGGCAAGCATGCTCGAGCAGCATCTTGCTTCCCTCGCCGAACTCTCTGCAATAGCAGCTACCGAGCACCTTGATAACTGGGGGTTGTTCCACGCATACAACAAGTCTGTGGTTGCTGCAACGGTTGGAAAATCGTGGGCGCAGGGTACTAATTACTCTGAATCAATATGGGACAACCGCGAGAAGCTTGCATCCTATCTCAATGACGATCTCGCCAAGATGCTTGCGCGTGGAGCGACCTATCAAGAGTGCAAAAAGGTTCTTGGTGAGCGCTTTGAGAATGTTTCAAGAAGCAATATGTTTCGCTTGATCTATACAGAGGGGACCTACGTACTCAACGAAGCACAAGCTCTCACGTTTGAAGACGAGTATGACGGTTACGCGATTTCTTGTGCTGACGCAAAGGCATGCAGGCTGTGTACTCGGCTCCAAAGCGCACAACAAGAAGAACCTGTGCCGTACAAGAATCGAAACCCTGGTATCAACTTTCCGCCGCTTCATCCGTGGTGCAGATGTACGGCTGTTCCTATTGTTAATGACTGGGACGAATGGATAGAGGGCTATGTTGCAAAGCACACTGCAAGAGACCTACTTGCCGAGGCTAGTAAGGTAGAGAATGCGGTAACTCACGATATGCTGTCGGCTGTTGAAGCAACAGGAGCTAAGCTCACTGGTCTCGACTTTCGGCTAAAGGGGTTAAGTAGTCTCACGAGAAAGATTAGTGGTGATCTTGACGGTACGGTGATGGGAGACGCAGCGGCTCGAGCTGGTATGCACGACGTATTGAGGTATACCGCATTATGTTCAGAAGATAGGTTTGCAGACCAATATCAAAGAATTGTTGGCGATCTGAATTCCAAAGGGTATAATGTAATTCGCGTCAGAAACACTATCGATGACGCTTCTGCTCCATATCGGGGCGTAAACACTTTGGTTAAAACAGGCGATGGCTATATATTCGAGCTTCAATATCACACTGCAGCGAGTATTGATGTTAAAGAGCGAGTCCATTTACTGTACGAAGAGTTCAGACTATCATCAACTACAGCAAAGCGAAAAAGTGAGCTCGCCAGAGAAATGAGCAAGATATCAGCGTCCCTTTCAACCCCAACTGGGGCAAATGCGATTAAATCGTTTGGAGGATGACAGTGGCAACAACATACTATGCAAGAACGGGTATCGGGATAGATCCAAGTAACACCTTGGGTCTTTATCGCAATCCTCAGTGCGAAAGCTACTCAGGTGATGGCGAATGGGTACACAACGAAAACGCTGCCGCTGTTTACATCGGTGAGATAGATGCTGTGCCCGTCGATGAGGTGACGGCAACTAGAATAATGAAGCGCATAGATGATTCACTCCAATAGCGCCATCGAAATCGCGCTTCGAATTGCAACGAAGGCACATGAGGGGCAGATCGATAGAGGCGGGAGACCGTATATTGAACATCCCAAAACAGTCGCTGCGTTTTGTTCTAGTCCATTAGAAAAGGTGGTAGCGTTACTGCATGATGTCATCGAAGACACGGGCGTTTCCCAGCAAGACCTCAAAGACGCAGGGATTCCCGATGAAGCTATCCAAGCTATTGTGACAATGACGCATGGTGAAGGGGAGTCATACGATGACTACATCGACCGCGTAAAGGCAGTTCCACTTGCAAGAATCGTTAAACTTGCTGATCTTAAGCACAATCAGGATGTATCTCGAATACCAAACCCAGATGAATCCGATCTTGCTCGTTTAGAAAAATACAGACGAGCCGAAAAAACTCTCCAAGAAGCCGCCCGATGAGGTGGCTTTCTTTTTTACCCGAAGGAGGCGCGATGCAGGAATATCCAATGAAGATAAGCATTCTTGGTACTACGTACACAATTCACGAAATTGAATCCGCTGACGATGTCACGTTTGAAAGCTTTGATGTCGATGGCTACACCGACTGTAGTACCCACGAAATCATCCTGAGAAAGAAGGACAAACGCGAACCATTTGACTATGCCAACACCGAATTCGAACGTAAGAAAATCTTGCGCCATGAAATCATTCACGCATTCTTTTTCGAAAGCGGGCTTGGGTTCAATTCTCATTCAGCCGATGCGTTTGCCGTAGATGAAGAATTGATCGACTGGATAGCTGCTCAGTTTCCGAAGATGGTCAAGGCGTTTGCGGAGGTGAAGTGCTTATGAGAAAGCTCGTGTATTTTCACGTGTCGTACTGCGGTCCCTGTCGCTCGATGCTCGAAAAGACCATCAAGCCACTAAAGGCAGAGTACCCTGAGCGCGTTGAGATCGTTGATGCAATGTGCGCAGGGGAAAAGCTCAACGAATACTCCGTTGGCGACAAGATGCCCCTCACCATCGTTACGAATGACGAGGGTGAGTGCTGGCGGCATGAGGGGGTGTGCGATGCTCTTCAATTAATAGATATCTTGAATGGCGCATGATCGCCTCACGCAAATAGAAACAGTTATGACTAGGCCGCCTTTGGGCGGTTTTTTCATGTCCAGGCGTGGATGACTCTAAAAGCTACGGGAAGCCTAGGCGTGGATGGCTCAAAAAGCTACGGGTATGTGTAGGCATGAAACACAAAAAACTTTATGGAGGAAGTAATTATGACACGACAGAATTTCGCAAATCTCGATGGTAAAACCGGCGAGGAAGGGAAAGCGCAAGACGGCTTGGGCGAAGGAGGTGCAGAAGGCAAAGAGGGCGGCTCTGATGATGGCAGCGAAGAAGGCGATGGCGAGAAGGGTGAAAAGTCTGGCAAACCAGACGAAGCATCCAGCAAGAAGCAAGAGCCTGCAAAGAAGTACACAGAAGCCGATGTTGACCGAATCGTAAAGGACCGCATCGCTCGTGAACGCGAAAAGGCTGACGAAGCGGTAAAGCTTGCCGATATGAACGCGGCGCAGAAAGCGGAGTACGAAGCGGAGAAGCTTCGTAAGGAAAACGCCGACCTTAAGCGCGAGAAGACGATCTTTGAAATGAAGCGAGAATCCCGAAAAGAGCTTTCTGATACGGGAATCAATGTCTCTGATGATCTTCTCGAGTTGTTAGTAACAGACGATGCAGCCAAGACGAAAGCAGCGGTTGGGTCGTTTGGAACCTTGTTCACAGAAGCGGTTGAAAAGGCAGTAGCCGAGCAGCTTAAGCGAAACCCTCCCAAGCGGGATGGTGTCGGTACTGATGGCAAATCGTACGGAAAGCTCATGGCAGAGCAGAAATCAAAAGAATTCATCAATTAGGAGGTAACAAATGACTTTTATCAAAACGAAGCACTACGAGGATTCCATCGGAATCCTTTACTCGATGCATGGACTTGTACAAAAGGCAGGGCAGGGCATCGATACTATGGCAGTTGTTGGCGACGATGGCAAAAAGACACTCGAAGCAGGAACGCTGTTCGAGTCTGATGACCTGTTGGGCATCGTTTTCGAAGACTATGACATGACCGAGCATGCCGATTATCCCATCTCTGTTGTGGTTGCGGGGCATGTCCGCGCAGACCGCATTACAGCCGAAGCACTCGCCAAGAAGACCGCATTTGCGACACAAGGTCTTTTCATCCATGGAGAAGCAGAAGTAGTGCAGGCTTCGGCGCCTGCTGGCGATCCCGAAAACACTCCTGTCGCTGACCCTGTCTCTACAGGTGAGCCTGTGAATATCCCCACTACCAATGAGAACGGAGTAGCAGAATAATGAACATCTACGAAATGCTTGACCAGCGTGAATTGCTGGACTTTTCCGCAAACTATGCAGTAAATCGCAACTACCTCGGAAACACCTTGTTTCCCGATCGCAAGACTGAAAACCTTGAGGTTGAGTTCATGCGACTTACCGAAAATGGCAATCTGCCGACACTTGCCCCAGTGACCGCATGGGACACCGAGGCACCAATCGCCAACCGTATCCCGCTTGAGAAAGTAAGCGCTGAAGCATTCCTGATTGAAGAGAAAATCAATCAGACTGCGCGACTCAACTCTTTGCTTAAGCGAGGTGTTCGCGACGACAAGCTCAAAGAATACGTGTTTGACGATGCAGCCCGTCGTGCCGAAGCGGTCATCGCTCGTACTGAAAAAGCGAAGATGCAGGCTTTGTCTACTGGTGGGGTAAAAATCAAGAGCAACAATATCGACATCGCGGTAGATTTTGGTGTACCTGCTGACCAGAAAGTGAAAACTGATTGGAGCAAGCCTGATGCTGATATCCTCGGGGATATTCGCAAATGGCGCACCATCATGGTCGATAAGGGTACTATCCCAAACCGAGCAATCACGTCTGAGACGATTTTGCAGAAGATGCTTACCAACAAGTTTATCCAGATGGCAATCTTTGGAACTGCTGGTGTAGGAACTCTACCGTCACTCGAGCAGCTCAACTCACTGCTCACTACGCAATTCCAGATCACCGTCGCAACCAATGACGCTCGACACGCAGTTGAGAAAAAGGTAGGACAGAAGCTCGCTCTCACAAGCGAGCGCTACTTCCCTGAAAACGTCTTCTCTCTTATCTCGACTGGCTCTACTGGTTCGTTTGGCACGGGTCTTTGGGGTGTTACGCCAGAAGAAGACTTCTCGAATCTGCCGTGGGAAACCCGCAAGCAGCAGTACGTAACGATCTCTCAGTGGAAGGTTCCTGATCCTGTTGCTGTGTGGACAAAGGCATCGGGCGTGTTTCTCCCGATTATTCCGAATCCTTACGCACTTGTGGTAGCGAACATCACGACAGCAGCATCTGCCTAAAGGAGGTGATCTCATGGCGGCAGCTACGGGTGTAATCCTTGCGAGAGTTGCCACTCGACTTCGCGGTAGATCGTGCGTTCCCGATGACTCGGCTCTCGAAGAAATGATCACGACTGTTTCTGACCGGGTTCTTATTCGGATTGGGAGACCTGATCTATCAGAAGTGCCGAAAGCTGCACATTCCATAGTTGCTGATGCAACGGTAAAGATGGTGAACCTTGCGGGCTACGAAGGTGTTTCTTCGGAGTCCGTAGGGGAGGGTGGCTCCATCAGCACGAGCTTTGTTGATGGCGTGCTCAATGAGTACGAAGCGGACTTTGCAATTCTGAAAAGCATGAATTTCGACAGAGCAGGAAACCCCATTAGAAAGACGGTGAGGTTCCTATGAAATGGAGTGAAATCGCGCTTTTTGGTGAAGTCGATATAGGCATTGATGCACTTGGCAACCCCGCTACCGAGTCAAGACTTCTCTGTACGGTGCCCATGCGTCTTACCTCTTGGACGGAATCCGAAACAGGTGACGGTTCAAATGCCTACACGATAACCGAGAGAACATTTATTACCGATAAGCCGCTTGAAGAAATTCGAGCGGCTTCTTCTTTGGTGGTTGATGGCGATACGTACTCGATCTCAAAGATTGCCGACCTAGGACGGTGTCGTACTGTTCGCGCAAAGGTGGTGAAGAAGAGGTGGGAGTCAAGCTAGAGGGACACCTTGAGCTAAAGAGCGAGCTTCGTCGTTTGAGCACGGTCAGGTTTGATGCAGTGTGTGAAAAAAGCATGATGCAAATCTACCAACGCGGAATGGCTGAGGGAGGAACACCAGTGTCAGATGAAACGACACGCCCAGGTGGTCCTCATGGCGAATTGCGCATGAGTCTTTCGAAATCGGGTAGCGGCGAGAAAACAAAAGTTGGCTACACGAAGTCTTATGCGCCGCACGTTGAGTTTGGGCACAGGACCGTAAACGGAGGATACGTAGAGGGTCAGCTATTCCTGAAGAAGAATGTCGAATCACAAGTACCAATTCTGAAAAACGACATTGTAGAACAGATAAGAAGAGGGGGTAACTGATGCTTGTAAGGCTCGGGTTAACCGATCTTATCGCGGCAATTCAGTCTCATATTGAGCGCAAGACAGCGTATCGGTGTTTCGATCATGCCAACAACGAGCAAAGCCCGTTTTACTGCGCTGCGCTAATCGACATGAAGCCAGACAACACAAAGACGATGTTCGTTGATGTATACACAGTCGGAATTCACTGTATTGCTGCTCCCTCAAAATCAAATGTTGGTGTGTTCGCTCTCATCAAAGAGCTTGAGGAAGCGATGACCGAAGAAGTCTCGCTTACCGCGCCTTTCCATGTCGTGAGTCAAGTAGGAACTGGTCTTATGACGCTCAAAGAAGACGAAACAGGCGAAAAGCATGCACTGCTCGGTTTTGACATCGCCGTTTGCTATGGGCTGAACGTCAAATAACGAAGGAGATTGAAACATGGTTAAGAAAACGGAAGCCGACGCTGCGGAAGCAGGATCGGTGCCGGTTGAAGAAGATAACGCGGTGTTGTCAACAATGGCAGCACCATTAACGCTAGAGGAAGAAGGAAACACTATGGCAGGTGAGGTAAGTACGGCATTCGATAGTGCTGCGTACTGTAATTTTGATGCGAATACCACGAATGCGACGCATGGCAGCAAGGTTTTGCTCTGCGTCTTCAACAAGCAGGGCGATAAGCTCCTATCCGTGGCAGGGCAGCGAGACTATGAGCTTTCGGTTGAGGCATCTTCTACCGATGCATCGTCTAAGGACAGCAACGATAGCTGGGGCGCTGAAATGCCTGGTATCAAGAACTGGTCCATCTCAACAGGCGGTCTCGTTGTGTATGACGAAGAGTCCCAGAAGGTGCTGATTGAAGCGCTTGTAAAGGGCGATTTTCTGTGCGTGAAGACAGTCAAGGTTAATACCGACGGCAAGTACAAGAATCTCTATGGAGGGCTTGTATCGGTCCCGTCATACAAAGAGAGCGCATCGAAAGATGACATGGTTACGTTTTCGGCAGAGCTGAAAGGTGTTGGCAAGCTCAACATTTTCAGCGTCGAGGCAAATGACGAGATTGCATCCGCGGCTCCGTCCAACCGATAGATCGAAAGAGGAAGTAAAACTATGTTCACAGTCGAAAAAAAGACCTATGAATTGAAGTACAGCTTCGGCAGCATTGAAACCATCGAAGAAGCTCTCGGCAGGTCTTTGTCGGGAATACTTTTCACCGAGCACACTATGTTTTCGATGCGCGAGCTAAAAACGATGATTGCATTTGCATGCAAGGAAGTCGGGGCTGACGGATTCACCAATACATCTGTTGGATATGAAGTTGCTGAGAAGCTGATCGTTGAGAAGGGCTACACCATCGCTGCTTCTGAGGTAATCATTGCATTTCAGCGTGACTGTCCTTTTTACTTCCTCGGCATCTAGTCGAATACGAGTACTTCGAAACGTCTCCCGTAGACGAAGAGTATGCAGAACTGGCGAAGCCCTATTCAAGAGATATGGACTTCGCCTTTTTTGTTGCCCAGTTCGGGTATTCGATTACCGATTATGAGGCGCTCACGCCCCGCCAAAAAGCGTTCATCCTCAAGGAGCGTGAGCGTAAGACTGTCGAGGATACCAATCTCATGAAGCAAGCTGTTCTTACCGCAGTTAGCACGGCTATGAGCGGGAAGAACGTCGATATATGGGAAGCCGCCAAAAACGAGCCATCCCAAAAACAACCAATCACAAAAGAAGAATTCAAGTCGTTAAAAGCCTTACTTGAAGGAGGTGATAATCGTGCCTGATTACAAGCTGAGTGCAGAAGTCGAGATGGAGGCAAAGAGCTACGACAAGGGCATTGAGGATGCCCAGAAAACAATCGATAACTTTCAGCAAAAATGCTCACAGGCTAATCAATCGCTCAAGGCTACAACGGGCAGTTTCCAAGAAAATTGTAGCCGCATAGGCGAGAGCCTAACAAGCATGGGAAAGACGGCAACACTTGCCGCAGCACCTATTACCGTTGCGCTAACCGCTATTGGTTCTAAGGCAGTAAGCACGGCAATCGACTTTACCAAGCTTTATGAATCAACGATGGTCGTGTTCGAAAAGATGCTTGGTGGAAAAGACGCTGCGAACGCTCTTTACGCTTCTCTTCTCGATGTTGCCAAGGCTTCCACTTACTCACAGGAAACATTTCTTGCTGCAGGAAAGTCTCTTGTAGGTGTTGGCGTATCGGCAGAGGACACCGTTAGGTATCTCCAAGCCATTACTGATGCAACCGCTGGCTTTGGTGGTACATCTGAAACCATCATGCGACTTTCCGAAGCATTCAAGAAAATTGTCACAAACGGCAAGATTTCAATGATGGAAATGAACATGCTTTCCGATGCTGGCGTTAACGCACTGGCGATCCTCGGCAATCAATACGAGGTAACCACGGAGGAAATGCGCAAGATGATTGCTGATGGCGCTTTGCCAGCAGGAGAAGCGCTAGCTAAGCTCTCTGAGGGCATTGAAAACGGCACCAACGGCGCAAATGGAATGACAAGCGCGATGGGCGGCATGGCGCAAGCTATGAAGGGTGGAACACTATCGGGTGCATTCGACGGCATCAACAGTTCCATCCGTGCGTTTTCTCTCTCGCTGGTTGGAATTAACCCAACGCTCAAAGAGACTGATGCTGCTTATGAAGAGTCTCAGCAACGTATTCAGCAGCTCACCGCAGCGGTAACCACAATTTCTGAAATCATTCCGCTTTTGGCAAAGGTCTTTTCGGGCGTTACGTCTGCAATCGGAAATGTTCTTGATGCACTTGTGGGAACCAATATGTATCTTGATGAATCCACGAAGAAATGGACGAACGTCAACGGCGCTCTCGGGAATTTCAAAAGATACTTGGAAGCAACACCAGCAGACAAGCTTGCTGTTATTGGTAATGGACTTGTGCTGATTGCTGCAACGGGTCCAGTTTTGATGGTGGCGGGTGCTGCTTTAAAAGGACTTTCCGCAGTTATGGCTGCTACGGCGGCGGTTACGAAAACAGCAGCAAATGCTCAACTTACATACACGATGCTTGTAAACAGTAGTACTGCCGCAACAAAAGTTGCTACGGTAGCAACTAGCGCACTTAGGGCTGCGCAAATTACGTTAAACGCAGCAATGTTAACAAATCCCGCAGGTGTAGCTTTGCTCGCCATTGTTGCGCTGGTGGGTGGAGTGCTTGCACTTAAGGTTGCGTATGACTCACTGAACGCAGGAAACGAATCCGTCACTGCTGCGACGAAGGCGCAGGGCGAAGAGGTTGACGAGCTGCGTGGAAAATACGAAAGCCTGAAAGAGAGCACTGGTGAAAGCTCAGAAGAGACGCTTAAGGCAAAGGCAGCTCTCGATGCGGCAGAAGAATCATATCGAAAAATATATCAAACGATGGATTCTTTTATAGCTGAATCTGATGCGGTTATCCAAAAGCACCAAGAAATGATGGCGAAAATGGATGACACCGTCTCGGCTGCCGATGAAGAAGCGGGATCTCT
>JAVWLC010000011.1:16086-16935 GCA_036638175.1 Raoultibacter sp.
GTTGTTAGTGCTCTTAATGGAGAGATTGAAGGTCTCAACATTGTTATTAATGAGCAAACGGGCGAGATTGAAGGCAGTACGGAAGCTGTATATGGGCTTATTAAGGCAGAAGCGAACAGAATTCAGTCGAAAGCAAATTATGAAAAGCTAGCCGAAGCGATAAAACAAGAATCTGCCCTCATCGACCAGCTGGCAGAAGCTCAGGAAAACCTCAGCGTTGCATCAAAAGAGGCAGTTGTTGGGCATGATCAATTCGGCAATGAGATCGTTTTTGTTGAAAGCGAAGCAGACAAATGTCAAAAAACGATCGATGATCTTACGGGGCAAATAGAGGTCAATAGAGCCGAGCAAGAGAAGGCCGTAAGTGTTCTAGAAAAGGTTGCGTCAAAAGAGGCTGCGCTCGAGCAAGCGGTCAATGCAGTTAAGGATGGACATCTTGGTGCTGCTGATGCTGCAGCAAAATACTCAAACGCAAACAACGATATTGTCATCACTGCCGAAGAGGTAACTGAAAAGCTTGAGGTCGTTAAGCAAGAGATCGATGAAAATGTTCAAGCCATCAAAGACTACGCTGCCGCAAACCCTGCTTTCGAGCGAGCGATGGAGAATGCTGGTTTTTCTGCCGATACCCTCAATTCTCACCTCGGTGATCTCGAGCTTGAATTTGATGATCTCTCTGCAAAATTCGAAGAATGCGTTACCGATATATCTTCTGGACTTGAGGTGCTTGACACCAACTCGCAAATATCGCTCAGCAAACTAGTTGAGAACCTGAGAATCAATGCTGAAGCAACTTCGAACTGGAAAGATAACTGCATGGCGGTATGGAACAGTGTTCCTGCTGAATTG
>JAVWLC010000011.1:16945-19946 GCA_036638175.1 Raoultibacter sp.
GCTGTTCAAAGCATGATTGAAGCAGGTCCCGACAAATTCGGCTTAGCAATGCAGCAGTTAGCTGGGTTATCCGAAGAAGAATTAACTGACATGGTACGCCAGATGGCGGGATATACCGACTCCACAACGCAATCGCTTGCAGATCTATTGATGCAAACTAGTGAGTTTGGGGCAACGCTTGCTCAGAACTTACGGCTGCCTGACGGTTCGCTGAACTATACCGCGATTGCGGCGGCGCTAAATAGCGCAGGATTTGATGCAACAGCTATTGCTAGCCTAACAAGCGACCAAATTGCGGCAGCTCTTGGAATTGACCCAAGCGAGATTGACATGTCTCAAATTACTGCCGCAGTGCAAAGCGAAGAGCCGAAGGCAGTTGATGCGTCAGCCGAAGCAGGTGGTAACTCTGGTGAGGCATACAGCGATGCAAATACTGAGGGCATTGAGTCGAGGAAGAGCCAAGTAGCTTCTGCAGCGGTTTCGGTTATAAGCAACGCGGCAACTACGGCAGCTCCGATAGCCAGCACTGGCGGCTACATGGTTGGCACGAATCTTGGTCTCGGAATTGCAAGTGGTCTGAGAGGAAGTAGTGGGCTAATCACAGCGGCTTCTGTATCTGCCGTAAATAACGCTGTTGCTGCGGCAAAAAGAGCGGGAGAAATCCACTCTCCTTCAAGGAGAACAGAGCGCGAGATCGGCAAGCAAATGATTGCTGGTGCTGCAAGGGGTGTCACGAGAAATAGCCACCTTTTTGAAAGCGCAATGGCGCACTCGGTGAACAGAAGCATCGACGCTGTACCAATAAATACCAACATGAGAACAAGGGTGGTACCTGCTTTCAACACGAGCGCACTTCAAGGGTCAAGCGCTGTGATGACGCGAAGGGATGTATCCGACGCGGTAACAACAGCATTTGGAAATCTTGGGTTTGCCGAAATGGGCGTTTACATCGACGAAGACAAGCTCATTGGCTACACCGCAAAAAAGACTGACCGTGCGCTTGGAAAGATTAAGAGAAATTCGGGGGGTCTTTAATGAAGAAAGTATTTCATGACGGTAAGATGACCGAACTCAACTCAGTCTTTCCAGAACTAATTGGAAGCATAACTGAAAGCCTAATCATTAACGGGAAAGACACGTTTGCGGATTTCGGGCTTATCTTGCTCCACGATTTTGAGTTGTCGCCACCAGAGCCAAAGATTAAGCAAGTGGATATACCAGGCGGTGACGGTACGCTTGATTTAACAGAGGTGCTAACTGGCGATGTGTCTTACTCTGATCGCAAGCAAAGGTTTTCCTTTCGAACATTTTACCCAGAAGACTTCGAGGCAGTGAAATCGAGGGTATCAAATTTCCTTCACGGTAGATTATTCGATTACAAGCTTTCTTGGGATTCCACCTATACGTACACAGGCAGATTTCGAGTTTCGAGCTATAGCGATGCATACGGTGTTGGAATGATCGATATCGAAGTAATTGCTAACCCGTACAAGCTCAGAGATCTACGAACGCTAAAAATCAATGCTGCTGGCGGGGTTGTTGTCAACCTGACCAGTGGGCGCAAACGCGTCTGTCCGACTTTTGATGTAAATGGCGAATGCGAAATCTACGGTAATGGCGCTCTGGCGCATTTCTATCGCGCTGGAGCGTACAAGATCAACGATCTTTGGCTTACCGAAGGAAACAACCAAATTTACATCAATACGTATTTTGGTCCGGGCACAACAACATGGGCTGATCTTGCTGGGTACACATGGAAGCAATTCTCACAAAAACGATTCTGCGAGTGGATGTTTGATGGCAGCGACTTTAATGTGCCGATGCGATGGTGTGACCTTCCAATAATGCGATGGCGTGATTTTGCCCGCATTCCTTTTGATCAATGGCGTATTCCCGCAAGCAAATCAGAACAATACAACGTTTACGTTCAATACGAATGGAGTGATTTATAAATGGCTGGTAATGAGGATTTTTTTGAATATACGAATAATCTCAATTTGCGCTTGATCTTGTCGGGCGCGAATCTTGATATCGAGGACCTTAACTACAATCCAAAAAAGATTGATGGATGGCCGCAGATAATCGAGACTGGCGGCAATGATGATTTGAAGTACCTAAAGTTCTCAAACGGAATGTACATAATGTATGGGCGCGGGACAGATGATCAGCTCAATTGTAATAAGCAGGTTGTCAGTGCTGGCGCGATGTACAAGTCAGAGAATTCGACGGTCGTATTCCCGATTACCACAAAAACCCGAGATGTAATCTTGCTCGATGGAGGATGTAATCACGAGAGGTCTACAACGGGTTATGGGCACCGTGAAACCGAAGCATATGTCTACGATGAAAAGGCAACCGAGCTAGTTTATTACTATTCAACTCCCCAAGACGAAGGACCTTATTCTCCGAAAAACGTATGGGCGAAAGAGTTCAACCTGCTCATAATCGGTACGTACTAGGGGGCGTATACAATGTATATCGTCAAGTATGGAGAAGAGTATCTGCACGACCCCCGAACCGATGATATCCGTTTGTATGACACGAAGCTTGAGCAGAATACTAATGAGTCGGATTCCTTTGTCTTCTCCATGCAACCAAACCATCCTTTGTATAAAAAAATGGAGGCAATGCAGACGGTTGTCGAGGTTGAAGTCTACGAAGACGGTGAGTTGATCTTTTGTGGCAGAATCATTGACGATATTGAGAAGTTTTATCAAGACGGCACGATAACTTGCCAAGGAGAGCTTTCCTATTTTAATGACACGATTGTCAGACCATACAGAACAGGAGAGGGAGCTGTTCCAGATTCAGGGGACGGTTACGCTGCGTTTTTAATTACTCAGCACAATGAACAAGTTGAGATGAGTAAGCGGTTTACGGTTGGTTTCGTTGATGCGTCTCTCTTCGGCAAGGGTAATAAGATTACTCGCTCGGACAGCACGTATCCGTCTACAGGTGATGTTATTAAGTCAAAGTTGCTTGATAGCGTGGGCGGGTATAT
>JAVWLC010000012.1:0-1386 GCA_036638175.1 Raoultibacter sp.
CTTGCTCGACGTGTTGCTCGTGTTTCGAAAGTCATTACTGAAGTGGCACCAGAGTTGACGCTTGAAGGGCTCCGCCTGATCTTTGAAGCGGAACAAGAAACAGAAGAGGATTTCTACATTTCTGGCGTAAAACTGTAGCGCCCTGTGGGCTTAGCGCTTTTGTGTCGTGCGGTTTGCATCTCGACTGCTGAATTTGA
This sequence comes from Raoultibacter sp., assembly GCA_036638175.1. GTDB lineage: Bacteria > Actinomycetota > Coriobacteriia > Coriobacteriales > Eggerthellaceae > Raoultibacter. Next base: position 198 of record JAVWLC010000012.1, read on the forward strand.
CCTTAAGACTTACGAGCTCTGCGGGCGAATGCGCAAAACGAGTAGAATAACGTGCTTGAACAGAATAATGAGGCATCGACAGGTACAATGATGCTACGCATACAGGCGGCCTAGTTGAGCCGTGAATCGTCCGATAAGAAAGTGAGGGCCCGACGTGTTGAGTGACATTGAAATTGCCCAAGCAACCACCCCAAAGCACATTCGCGAGATTGCCGAAACCGCAGGAGTTCCCGAGCAGTATTTGGAGCTCTACGGCAATTATAAGGCGAAGGTTGATTACAACCTTCTTGCGGAGGGCAATCATGTCCCGGGTAAGCTTATTTTGGTGACAGCAATCAACCCAACACCAGCGGGTGAAGGCAAAACTACTACAACCGTAGGGCTCGCAGATGCACTGACCCACATCGGAAAAAATGTTGTTGTTGCGCTGCGTGAACCGAGCCTTGGGCCAGTGTTTGGCATCAAAGGGGGTGCTGCGGGCGGCGGGTATGCACAGGTTATCCCCATGGAAGACATCAACCTGCATTTTACGGGTGATTTCCACGCTATCGGGGCAGCCAATAACTTGCTCGCGGCCTTGATCGATAATCACATTCAGCAGGGTAATGAGCTCGGCTTTGATGTGCGCAAGATCACGTGGAAGCGTTGCGTCGACATGAATGATCGTCAACTGCGCAACATTGTTGACGGGTTGGGTGGCAAGCCTAACGGTATGCCCCGCGAAGATGGTTTTGACATCACTGTGGCAAGTGAGATCATGGCGATCTTCTGCTTGTCTACATCGGTTATCGATCTCAAAGAGCGCCTTGCACGCATTGTTGTTGGCTATACCGCCGCTGATCAACCGATTACGGCAGGTGACTTGCAGGCTCAGGGAGCCATGGCTGCACTGCTCAAAGATGCGCTCAAGCCCAATCTTGTTCAGACGCTTGAAGGAACGCCTGCGTTTGTGCACGGTGGGCCCTTCGCTAATATTGCTCACGGCTGTAACTCTATTATGGCAACACGCATGGCTATGGCACTCGGTGACTACTGCGTGACCGAAGCTGGCTTTGGTGCCGATCTTGGTGCGGAGAAGTTTCTTGACATCAAGTGTCGCCTTGCCGATCTGACCCCTGATGCTGTGGTGGTTGTAGCAACAGTGCGCGCGCTCAAGAATCACGGAGGCGTGCCTAAGGCCGACCTCAAT
>JAVWLC010000012.1:1396-11100 GCA_036638175.1 Raoultibacter sp.
AGCGGGTCTGCCGAACCTTCTGCAGCACGTTGAAAACATCACACAGGTATACAACCTCCCGTGTGTGGTTGCTATCAACCGATTCCCCACCGATACCGAAGCTGAGCTGGCACTTGTTGAGGAGAAGTGCAAGGGACTGGGCGTTAACGTTGCGCTTTCTGAAGTCTGGGAAAAGGGTGGCGAAGGCGGCGTAATGCTTGCTGAGGAAGTCGTGCGTCTGTGCGAAGAACCCAGCACCTTTACGTTGAGCTATGAAAGCGACCTTTCCTTAATTGAAAAGATCGAAGCGGTTGCAGAGCGCATTTACCATGCTGATGGCGTTGATTTTACGCCTGCAGCCAAAAAGGAACTCGCGCAGCTTGAATCGCTTGGGTTTGGCTCACTTCCTGTTTGTATGGCAAAGACGCAGTACAGTTTCTCTGATGATCCAGCATTGCTAGGCGCACCGCGTGGATTCCGTATCACGGTGAAGAAAGCAAAGGTTTCTGCTGGTGCAGGCTTTGTTGTCGTACTGACGGGCGATGTCATGACTATGCCTGGGTTACCAAAAGCTCCCGCGGCTTGCCGTATCGATGTCGATGAAACAGGCAAGATCTCAGGATTGTTCTAAGAGCACTTGGCAACTGCACGCATTTTGCAACGGAGGAGTCTGCATGATTGATACAGCTTTCATCTTGGCTTTGGCAAGCAAAGAACCAACCCCTGGTGGCGGTGGTGCTAGTGCCTACGTTGGTGCTCTTGCGACAGCGCTCGCCTCGATGGTTGGCAACCTCACGGTAGGCAAGAAGCGCTACCTTGATGTTGAGGCCGATATGTACATCAGTCTCGAAAAACTTGCTGCTGAACGAACGCGCCTTATCGAACTTGTGGATGAGGACGCCCGCGCGTTTGAACCACTCGCACAAGCGTATGGCATGCCAAAGAACACGCCCGAGGAGCAAACGGCCAAAGATGCGGCTATGCAAGAGGCGCTTATTGGTGCTTGCGAAGTTCCGCTTGATATCATGCGTCGCTGCGCTCGCGTCATCGAAGAATGTGATTTCATGGCCAATTACGGAAGCCGTATGGTGCTTTCCGATGCGGGCGTTGCGGTGGCATTCGCTAAAGCTGCCCTTCAGGGTGCGAGTCTTAATATCATCATTAACGCCAAAGACATTGCTGATCGTGATCGTGCCGAAGGCTATCTCAGCGAAATGCGTATGCTGATCGAAGGACAGGGCGCGTTGGCAGATAGGGTATATGCGTATGTTGTCGAAGAGATTGGATAGGCGCTGATGGCAGAGCTACTGAAGGGTAAAGCTGTCGTTGATAGCATTGGCGAGCGTCCCGATGATCTTTCGTATGAGCGGAGCGCAATCAAGCGCGCCGAAGCGTTGGGGCTGGCTACGCGCCAGATCGTTCTTGATGAGACGGCTTCGCAAAGTGAAATTGAAGCGGCGATCGAAGCAATCAATGCCGATGCATCGGTGCATGGTTGCCTTATGTTTCGTCCTTTGCCAAAACAGATTGATGAGCAGGCGGTATGTGACAAGCTTGCAATTGAAAAAGACATCGATGGTATCTCCTCGCTTTCCCTTGCCTCAGTGTTTATGGATGGGGATAGAGGATATGCCCCGTGTACTGCTGCGGCATGCGTGAAGATGCTCGACTATTACGATATTCCTGTTCACGGTAAGCATATTGTTGTGGTGGGTCGAAGCCTTGTTATTGGCAAGCCCGTTGCTATGATGCTCCTTCGTCGCCACGCGACGGTGACATTGTGTCATTCGAGGACCGAAGACCTTGCTGCAACTATGCGCAGTGCTGACATTGTTATCTGTGCGACAGGACGCGCTCGCATGTTTGGTGCGGATTGTTTCTCGGAAGGGCAGACGGTGCTTGATGTGGGTATTAACTTTGACGAAGAGGGTACGCTGTGCGGCGATGTAGACTTTGCTGCAGTTGAGCCCCTTGTCCGCGCGATTACGCCTGTTCCTGGCGGACTTGGCTCCGTAACAACATCGATTCTGATGGAGCACACCGTACAGGCGGCTGAACAGGAGCTTCGCGACTAGTATGATCAGCAGGAAGTTTGTCATAGCAGATCCTGGCAAGTGCATCGGTTGCAAGACCTGTATGGCAGCGTGCCTGCATCGACACGATGTTGAGGGTGATGTGGCTGTTCCGCGTTTGCAGCTTGTGACAACGCGTACGATTTCAGCACCTATCGGGTGTCACCATTGCGTTGACGCTCCTTGCGTTGAAGCGTGCCCCACAGGTTGTTTGTATTCTGATGATGATCGCGTGGGTGTGCACAAAGACAAGTGCATCGGTTGTAGGAACTGCATTCTGGCCTGCCCGTATGGTGCGGTCGATATTGTGACCGAAACGGTGGAGCCTCCTGCTTCCGAAGAAGAAGACGAGGGAACCAAAAAGCCGAAGCGACGTCGCGCACGGAAGAAATCGACGGTCATCAAGTGCGATCTCTGTGAGGGATATCACGATGGATCGGCGTGCGTCAAAGCGTGTCCAACCAACGCATTGCGCCTTATCGATCAGCGGTTTCTTGAAAAAGGTATCCAGAACAAGCGCAAAGAGGCAGCGAAAGCCGCGGCCGCATATTCAAGTCTCAACCTCAATACTGATTTGGGACAGGAGGTTTAGCCATGGAAAAGCACATGAGTGTCTGCCCGTATTGCGGTGCTGGCTGCAAGATGAATTTGGTGGTCGAAAATGGCCTTGTCATTGAAGCTGAGCCGCTTGATGGTGTGACCAACCAGGGCGAACTCTGCCTCAAGGGCCTTTATGGTCACGACTTTATCAATGACACGAAAATCCTTACACCGCGTCTCACGCATCCGATGATTCGCCGCGAAAAGGGTGCACCGCTTGAGCGCGTCACTTGGGATGAAGCACTAGATTTTACGGCATCGCGCCTGCAGAAGATCATCGATGAACACGGCCCAGAAGCCATCATGCTTACGGGGTCATCGCGAGGTCCAGGCAACGAGGCGAACTTTGTGATGCAGAAATTCGTCCGCGCCTGCTTGGGAACCAATAACATCGACAATTGCGCACGCACGTGCCATGCTGCTTCCGTCATTGGGCTCATGGAGTCGGTGGGCAGTGGCGCTATGAGCGTGAGCATTCCGCTGCTTGAGGAAACCGATTGCATCATGCTGATTGGTTATAACCCAGCAGCAAGTCATCCCATTGTGGCTCGTCGCATTGTGAAAGCAAAAGAGCGCGGAGCGGAGCTCATTGTCATCGATCCGCGTGTTATTGAAACGGCGCGTATTGCTGATCTCTACCTGCCGCAGAAGAATGGCTCGAACTTGGCGCTTTTGCATGCGCTCGCTCACGTTATTGTGACTGAAGATTATGCGGATTGGGATTTCATCGAATCGCATACCGAAGGATTCGATGTATGGTGGGAGATCGTGCAGCAGTACACACCTGAAGCGGTTGCAGAAACCGTCGGTGTGACACCTGATCAGATTAGGCAAGCTGCTCGTATGTATGCAACTGCTGAGACGGCAGTCATCGGATGGGGTATGGGTATCACGCAGCAACGCCAAGGCGTTGATAGCGTTCACGCTATTGCTGCGCTTGCGCTGATCACAGGGCATATTGGCAAGCATGCAAGCGGTCTTGCCCCCGTGCGCGGACAGAATAACGTGCAAGGTAGCTGCGACATGGGTATGTGGCCGAGCTTGTTCCCTGGCTACCAGCGCGTCGATGATCTTGCTGCGCGCGAGAAGTTTTCGGCAGCGTGGAATGTTCCTCTTGAGAAGCTTTCACCTGTTGAAGGACGCAAGTTGACCGATCTTCCGCATGGAGTTGCCGATGGATCGATTCGTGCGTTTTATAACTTTGGAGAAGATCCGCTACAAACAGAACCGGATTCTTCGCAGATGAGAAAAACTCTCGAGGGCCTTGATCTGCTCATCAGCCAAGACATTTTCATGACGCAGACAACCGCGCTTGCTGATGTGGTGCTTCCTGCCACATCGTGGGGCGAACACGAAGGCGTGTTTACGGCATCTGATCGCACCTTCCAGCGCTTTACCGCAGCCGTACCGCCAAAGGGCGAATGCAAGCATGATTGGGAGATATTCCAAGAGCTTTCGACGCGCATGGGTTATCCCATGGCGTATTCGTCGACCGAAGAAATTTGGAATGAGATTCGCGAGCTGTGTCCGCTGTTCTTTGGCGCAACGTACGAAAAGATGGATGGACTTGGCGCTGCTCAGTGGCCAATTCCCACGATTGATCATCCTGGATCACCTGAGCTCTACGAAGATGGTGCGTTTACAACTGCCGACGGCAAGGCGCATTTCTTCGCGGCTGAGCATGAGCAGCCTACCGAAGTGCCTGATCGTGACTATCCGCTTGTCCTCTGTACCGTGCGTGAAGTGGGGCATTATTCGTGTCGTTCGATGACGGGTAACTGCAAAGCGCTTGTTGCTTTAGCGGATGAGCCCGGCTATGTGTGTCTCAATCCCGCCGACGCAGAAGCGCGGGGAATTGACGAGGAGCAGCTTGTTTGGGTGTACTCGCGTCGCGGTAAGATCATTTCACGTGCAGCACTTGATGAGCGCATCAACGAGGGTGCTGTCTACATGACCTATCAGTGGTGGATCGGCAAATGCAATGAACTCACCTTGCACGTGACCGATTCGCAATCAGGTACACCCGAAGACAAGTACAGCGCGTGTCAGGTTGAACCCATCGCCGATCAGCTGTGGGCTGAGCGGCACCTGGGCGAGCTCTACGATACGCTCAAAGACCATTTGTTTGCCGAAGCCGCCCATCAGGATATCGAGGTTGGCGATGCTTCGGCAATGACTGACTCTGCGGACCAACAGCTTGATCAGAGCGCTGGCACCCAAGCAACTGACACGCAGGCTTCACGTGACGCGCGAAGTGCGGCGGCGCAAGCTCGGGAAGCGGCAGAAGCTGAAGCCCGCGAAGCAGAGCGCAAGGCGCGTGAAGCATACGATACACGCGCTCGCCTTGAGCAGGCGTGGGGCTCAGAAGAGACTGTTGTGTAACCTGGTAGGAGAGAGCGTCCAACAGGAATTGAGAAAGCGAGGTGCGAGGCAGCTATGAATAGGTTTATAACCGTCAACCCCAATCGTTGCATCGGGTGCGATGTCTGTCTCGTGGCGTGTAGTGAGAGTCATCGCAAGCACGCGTTGCGCCCCGCGGCACGCCTTTCGCTTATCAAGACGCGTGATATTACGGCGGCTGTGACCTGCCATCAATGTGAGGGTGCGCCCTGTATGGCAGTATGCCCCGCAGGGGCAATTATTCACGAGCGAGATCGCGTGCAGGTTGTCGAAGAGTTGTGCACAGGATGTTTGTTGTGTGCCATCGTTTGTCCATTTGGCGCGGTGTATCCTTCCATGGCTTCAAGCTCACAACCTCGCTCTGGCGTGCTCGGCCGTGCTTCATCTGCTCACTCATCAGGTCTTTTACGGCAGAAGGAGACGGGTTCGTACAGCAGTGTTGCCATTTGCGACCTTTGCGCAAAAGATGCGGGGGGACCGCAATGCATCAAGGCGTGCCCAACCGATGCGTTGAGCGTTGTCGACAAAGAAGTCCTTGATACCCTCAGGCGCGAAAAGCGTCAAGGCGCGCTCGAAAAAATGGTTGTTGCCATGCGATCTTCTGAGCAGGGGGGCGAATAATGGCTTTAGTAGCAGGGAAGCCCCATCATGATTTCGGTGCCTGTATAGCGTGCGCGGCCTGCGCCGTGTCCTGTGAGCCTCGGGCTATCGAGATTATCATCGACGAAGACGAAGGCGTACTCATTTGGACGCTCGATTTTGAACTTTGCACCTCGTGCGGTGCATGCCATGAAGTTTGCCCGACTGATGCAATGGGTATCCTTCCTGGTGTCAATCCAGCTGATGAGGCCGAGCCTCCTAAGCGTTGTGTGTACGCGCTTGCCGAATGCGAGGTATGTGGACGCTACTACGCTTCAAGCAAGGAAGTCGATTACGCCAACGAGATACTTGCTCAGCTTGATCACGCCGATGCCGCAATTGCGCTTGCCATGACCACCATTTGCCCCGACTGCAAACGAGTTCACGACGCAGAAGCTGCGCAACGCCGCTCCAACATGCGCCGTTCGAGATAGCGTTATTCGCTTTAAACTCTTCGTGTTGGAAAAAGAATGCCACTTTTCCAACGATACTTACTCTTATTTTGCACCTTTTCCAATACTTTTTTCGCGTTTTGTGCACATTATCCAACGCACCGAAAGAAAAATGCTGGTTTCTGGTAGCCGCAGCAGAAAGGTTAGGGACTTCGCGATCACGAAGTCCCTGTACAGGTTGTTACTGCCAAGCATCAAGTGCCGCAACATGGGCACCTGCTGCATAGCCACACAAGGCTTCAGGAACATTAAGAGCTCCGTGGTAGAGTCGGCTCCAGATCGATCCAAACTCACCTGCTGAATAAAGACGCGGGATCGGGTTGCCTTCATAATCGACTACCTGGTGTTCTCCGTTGCGCGTAGGTCCGCCTTGCACGTTGATGAAACACATAGTCATCTCAACAGCATAGAAAGGAGCTTGTGCGACAGGCGAAAGCGACTTACTTCTTCCAAATGTATCTCCAGTTTGTGTTTCGCATGCCGTGTTGTAATCAGTTACTGTTTGCGCAAGCGTTGCTGCGTCAACATCCATTTTGCGGGCGAGTTCCTCGATTGTTTCAGCCTCGAGTACCCAACCGGCTTCGATTTCCTTTTGGTTATTATTACTCCAAGTGTACAGCTTGTGCCTGCCAGACCAAGAGCCATGTGAGTCCTCGCTCGACCATGAACAAATTGGTGTTTGGCAACGGGTTGCATCAAACACAAACCAGAACGGCAAGTTACGATATTCAAGATTAATCCCGTCGTAATCAAGCTCGGCTAAAGTTTCTTTATCGTGCGTTGGACGAGGCATTGAACCAACTTGGCTTGGTCCCGTTTCATTTACGAATCGCTTGCCTTCCTTATTAACCTGAATAAGGTTCTCAAATTGCTCAAATCCGTTCTTCATTGCTACGGCTACACCAGCGTTTTCGGAGGCTTTGGTTGAACAGAAGGACCCCCATTCAGGAAATCCGCAGTGTCTGATTTCTGCGCCAATTCCTTGAGCAAGAATCAACCCATCGCCAGTGTTGTAGGGCGTTCCGAGTCCATAGACAGGGAAGAGGGGTTCGAAAACATAGTTTTCGAGCATGTCATAGTTGTATTCAAAGCTACCACACGCCATAACAACGCCCTTTTTTGCTTTGATGTTGCTTTCTGAGCCATCAGGATTGAGGACCTTGATTCCAAAGACCTCTTTTGTATCTTGGTCGAAAATAAGCCCAATGACAGGTGTTTCATAATTTACCTGGATGTTCTTATTCTTGCCAATAGTTGCGCTTAGCGAGTCCCAGAACGTTGCGGACATTAAAAGTTGATCTACTCCATCAGATACGTCGTCTTTCCCCCAAATCCCGACCGCAGGATTGTCTTCGAGATTCATGAGCTTGTAAGGAACTCCCACGGTATCGAGCCAAGGGATCAGGTTTTCCATATCAGACACAAATCCTGCAATCTCTTCATCTGATACGTTTGCTGCTGTCCAGCGCCTGAATACAGCCTTTGCTCCTTCAGTGTTACCGTTTACCACATAGGCAGCACCTTCGCATACGGTTGAATTACCTCCTGCAAATTCTTTTGGTGCTTTCTCGAAAATCTGAACATCTGCTCCATCAAGTGCTGCTTGTAATGCGGCTGAAGCGCCAGCACCGCCAAATCCCATCACGGCAACATCTGTTTCGGAATCCCAGACTATCTCATTTGATCCAACAGTTTGTGTTGCCGAAGAGGAAGTGCTCCCCCCAGAGCAGCCTACCAAACCTAAGCCAGCTGCAGCCATTGCCGCGCCCGTTAATCCGAGGAACCCACGCCTAGACATCCCATTTTGTACTACGATTTTCCTATCGTTTCCCCCCATTGTGCTCTCCTTTCATCTGGCGGACACCTTCCGCTTCGGGCACAGTGTGCAGAGTTTCGAGAGCATGGTACAAATACGACTATTGCTTGATGTGTTGCAGACCCGACATTAAGCGCAAGCGTACTATGTCGATGCTGTATACTGCCTGTACAGGAAAGTGAGTCAAAAAGCTAATACTCGTAGTGGCAGACAAAATGTGAGTGGGGCACAATGCAAATCGAGCTACTTCAAGAATTCGTTGTTTTGTCGGTAACGAAAAACTTTAGTGAAGCTGCCATACAGCTCAACATGACGCAGCCAACACTTAGTCGGCATATGAGTGTTCTAGAAAAGGAGTTAGGGTTTTCGCTTCTGAACAGGACAAGACCTCTTACACTTACCCCAAATGGGAGAAATTTTCTTCCCTATGCAACTGAAATAGTTGGAGCCTACAATAATATTATGAACTTTGCCCGATCTGTGAAGGGCGAAACACATAGCGAAATTAACGTTCAAGACCTATCGTTTTCTGCTCGCGCTCATAGCTTACTTTCTAAAACAGAGAGCGAAATGATTGCAATACATGGTGATATTGTGTTTAGGCATGTTGATCCGAAGACAGGTAAAAGTCTTACTTCGCTTCTTGAAGAAGGCGTTCTTGACATTGGCTTTGTGCAAGGGTTTAGCGATAGCTCCTTAACGATTATGCCAATTGTTGGAGAAGGTATTGAACTCTTTGAGATTCCTGCTCTGAAACGGAATTTGAGTTTTATTGGCAAAAAAAGCAATCCTCTCCTTGCCGGGAATTCAAAAGACTTGCGGCAGTATGCAAACATGAAGTTTTTGTCTCCTACCGAGCGATATCTCGACGTTTTCCGGGATAGTTTTGTTCGCTTCTGTGAGGCGTGCGGTGGTTTTACGCCTACCTTTGATTTTAGAGAGACTGATGTCCATTGCAGTTTTTATGCCCAAGATCCAGGGCAAAGCGTATTTATAGTTGCGAATTACGACGATGCAATAGACCCAATGCTTCCTGATTGGTTGACTCAGGAAACGAAAAAAATTGTATTCGATACATACACTATTAATACCTATGCTATATGTATCGAGGATGCTTTGAATGAAAAAACTAGAGAGTTTATTAGCGAGATTACTCAACCTTCGGCGTTGATGACCTCCCGCTTTTCAGCCCCCTCGTTGTAGGCGTGTGTACTGTGGTGATCTGTTGTTTGCCGCTATCGTTTTGCGCTTTGCGCGAGATCGCTCCCAAACGTTGTCGCGTTGTCGTATCATGTACGTATGGCTAACGGATTAACATACGGACGGCAAACCACTTCGACAGAAGCAACGAAGCAGCTTGCGGCAACGCTGGCTCCTTACTTGCGACCAGGTGATGTGATTGTGCTCAATGGTGACCTCGGAGCAGGCAAAACGCAATTCGTGCAAGGCGTAGCAAGTGGCCTTGGCATAGCTGGTCCTGTGACAAGTCCGACGTTTAATATCTTGCTTCAATACGAAGACGGCAAGATTCCGTTGTTCCACTTTGACCTGTATCGCCTTGATCGTGCTGATCAGCTTGAGGACATCGGTTATTACGAGACCGTTGATGGACCAGGCGTGACGTTCATCGAATGGGGCGAAAAATTCCCCGAAGCTCTGCCGTATGGCTATCTTGAGATCGATATCACGGTCAACGATGATGGCATCCGTCGGGTGCAAGCGCATTCTTACGGCGAACGTTCGCGC
>JAVWLC010000012.1:11110-19643 GCA_036638175.1 Raoultibacter sp.
AAGACTCAAAATCGCGTCTCGCGCAGACGCACTAATGCCTGGTGTCACCTCCGATGGCAGGATTATCACGACAACTCGGCGCAAGCCAACAACCCCAAAAGAAGAAAAGCAAATGAGCGAAACAGAAACTGACAACGAAGGCAGAACCTCCTATATTCTGGCTTTCGATACGGCCAACGAAATTATTGCGATCGGTCTCGGCGTGCTCGAGAAAACTGACGCGAGCATTCGCTGTATAGCTGCGTGCGAGGTCGAAGCGCGGCGGGCATCGAATACCCAGCTGCTTCCCCGCATTGATGCCTTGCTTGCTGAGCAGGGGATAGACAAGCAAGACATTCGCTGCGTCGTGTGCGGACGCGGGCCAGGCTCCTTTACGGGCGTGCGTATTGCCATGGCAACGGCGAAAGGCATTGCTTCAGCCCTTGAAGTTCCGCTGTATGGCGTATCAACGCTTGATGCGATTGCGTGGAACCTACAGGATGCTGGCACGCGCGGCTCGCTTGCTGTCGTGGCTGACGCAATGCGCAAGGAAGTGTACCCTGTGCGCTATGAGCTTGGCAACGCAGGCATTGTACGCTTGGATGCAGACTCAGTCATGAAAGCCGAGGTGGCGGCTGAATCGCTTGGTGCAGCAGACCCAGCTTCAAGCATGCTCATAGCGGGCGATGCGTTGAGGAAGTATGCTGATCTGTTTGAGCAGTGTGGAGTATTCGCTGACGAGGCTTTTTGGATACCGACAGGTCGCGGCTTGCTTCTTGCGACCCAAACTGCCTGGCGTGAAAGTCTTATCGATCCCTTTGATGCGGAGCGGGGTAATCCTGCGTTTGCCCTCCCTGTGTACACGCGACTTTCGGATGCCGAAGAGAACGAGCGTATTCGGCTGAGCAAAAACGAACCGAAAAACCTCCAGACAGGCGTGCAGGAAACCAGCATTCGCCGTGATCAACGTGCGGTTGAAAACGACACCGCTATTAAGAACGCTCAAGCCGATAATCAAGGAATCACCTATCGACCGCTTGACGCTGCCCATGCGGCTGTCGTTGCTAAGCTTGAGGGCGAGCTTATGGGAACTGATGCCTGGACGGAATCCTTGGTGCTCGATGAGCTGCCGAGAAAAGATCGCGCATGGTGGGCTGCCTACGATGCTGACGAAACACTTGTTGGTTATGCGGGCGGCTGGATTGTAGACGGGCAAGTGCAAATTCTGAAAGTGGCAACGGTTCCCGCGGTTCGGCGCCTCGGCATTGCGCGCACGCTGCTTGCCCACATGGCAAGCGACGCTCGTGATCTCGGTGCAAAAACGTGTTCGCTTGAAGTCCGCGTTTCGAATACGGGCGCACAAGCGTTTTACGAAAAGCTTGGTCTTGCAGGCATTGGCGTGCGGCCGAACTATTATTCCGATCGAGAAGACGCTCTCATCATGGAGGGCCCTCTGCTGCTTGATCATCACGACGTTGCTGGCATGGAGCTTGATGTGCGCGCAGCGACCACAAGGAACACCCAAAGCGAAACGCTCGCTGCATCGGTAGCACGGGATGCCGTTACCGCTTCTGCCCTCGCAGACCAAAAGCCTGTCGCGCTCCCTGAGCCACTCATTCTTGCTATCGAAACGTCCTGCGACGAAACCGCCGCAGCCATCGTAGATGGCGATGGCTTGCTTGTGTCTGATGTGGTGGCTTCGCAAATTGACTTCCATGCGCGCTTTGGCGGCGTGGTCCCTGAGATTGCAAGCCGCAAGCATATCGAAGCAATCTGTGGCGTTACCGATGAATGCCTCGATGTCGCCGCCGAACGCCTTGGCGTGCCGCAACTTCGTTGGCGTGATCTTGCAGCGGTGTCGGTTACGTACGCGCCAGGACTTGTTGGCGCACTTGTGGTGGGTGTTGCGTTTGCCAAGGGTGCCGCGTGGGGTGCTGATGTGCCGTTCATTGGCGTAAACCATCTCGAAGGCCACATTTACGCGAACAAGATTACCACCCCCGATATCGCGCCGCCGCTTGTTGTATCGCTTGTTTCGGGCGGACATACCATGCTGGTGCACGTGAAGGCGTGGGGCGATTACGAGACGCTCGGCTCAACGCTCGACGATGCGGTTGGCGAGGCATTTGACAAGGTGGCAAAGGCAATGGGTCTTGGCTACCCCGGGGGCCCTATCATCTCCAAACTCGCCGCAGAGGGCGATCCAGATGCCATTCCATTCCCGCGCGCTATGTTGCATTCCGGCGATTTGCGCTTTTCGCTATCGGGTCTCAAAACGGCGGTTGTAACATACTTGCATAACGAAGAAGCAGCTGGTCGCGAAGTGAATAAGCCCAACGTTGCCGCATCGTTTCAGCAGGCGGTTATCGATGTGCAGATAGCAAAAGCAAAGAAGGCGCTTGAGCTTACTGGGGCAAAGGAATTTTGTCTTGGCGGAGGCGTTGCCGCAAACCCCGCCTTGCGCTCAGCATACGAAACGCTCTGCAAGCGACTCGGTGTGCGCCTCACGCTACCGCCTATGAGTGCGTGTACCGACAACGCGGGCATGATCGCCCTTGTGGCACTTGATCGTTATCGCGCAGGCAAGTTTTTTGGTCTTGACGCGGATGCTCACGCACACGTCGATATTGATCAACCGTACTAGCGGGCTGATCTCGGGCTTTGAGTGAGGAATATCCACAGAACGCAGCGTCCGCAGGACGCATCCAGCAAGCTCCCGACGCGACGGGCGGCGTGTCCTCACGCAATCATGTTTGGATCTTCGAAACCGAAAGGCTTAAACTCCGGCAGCTCGATGGGGATGACTTTGCCGCATTGAGCCAGATCATGCGCGATGAAATAACCATGCATGCCTACGAAGGCGCGTTCTCTGGTGTTGAAATCAAAGAATGGATCGAACGTCAAATGAGACGTTATGAATATGATGGTTTCGGACTTTGGGCTGTTGTGATGCGAGAGACGAACGAAGTCATTGGGCAGTGTGGACTCACGCTGCAAGACTACAGCGGCAAGCTTGTGGTTGAAGTGGGATACTTGTTTGCGCGAACCCATTGGCATCAAGGCTTTGCGACCGAAGCGGCTATTGCCTGCAGGGAATACGCCTTTCATACGGTGGGAGCCGACGAGGTTTATTCCATAATTCGCGATACGAATGATGCCTCAATTCAAGTTGCCAAGCGCAATGGAATGATACCTGTTGACACTATGGTCAAGCACTATCGCGGTATCGATATGCCGCATATCGTGTATAGAGTCGAGCGATAGCTTTCGTTCCTGAATGCCTGCAGCATAGTATGCGGTCTGCTCGTGCAGCAACCGATTCCTTCCGTCCTCATCTCGTCGTTGACTTTCGGCTTCTATTTTTTAAGGGAAGGCAAAGGCTGCTGGGACTATAATAATGAAAATAATCGTAATGAAAGGGATACTATGAGCAGGGCGAAAACGATAATGCTGGTGGTTATTGCGCTCTTTCCCGTCTTGTTGACGGCAATCACATTTCCGTTTCTTCCTGATATGATCGCGTTTCACTTCAATTCGATGGGCGTTGATCAATGGAAAGACAAAGCGATGCTTTTTCTTCCTTCAGGAATCTTGTCTGTGCTCTCACTCTTTATTGTCTGGCTCTGTTGGGCAAGCCAGCATAAAGTCGGTCCAGGCAAAGAGCCGCTCATCATTACAGACAGAGACCCCATGAGCTTCTCCCTCTGTGCATGTGTTCTTGGCGGGCTTGATCTTTTGCTTGCGTGCTACATCGGGTATAACCTGCTTCTTCCCTCAGGCGCTCCGACAACGTTTCCGGGGGGTTCGGTAGTGACGTGGGTAGTTGTTGGCTTAACCATGCTTGTGATGTTTGGAACTGCAGCTTACTTTCTTACGGGCAAGGCTGCAAGATGGATTAACGGACATCCTGGCATAACCAAGCGCGAGGAGGAAATGGGCGATGACAAAGCCCAAAGCCGTGCGATCGGTTTCTTGTTCCTCTTCCTATCGTTTGTAACACTCGCAATGTTGCTCGCGCCGTCACTGATGCGGCAAGTGGGGCAATAATCAAAACTGCCTTGCGTTTCAACAAGAAACCCAAGGCAGGAAAGCAGTCTGAGAGCGGGCGGTATGGACCTTACGCAGGGCATCCTTCGCCAAAAAGTAGTTCTCGTTCTGGTCCCGAAAGCGCTGCACGCGCTTGATCCCGCAGGTTGTTCATGCCACTCAGGAATTGGCGATACATGACAAGAGTCAGGTAGCGTCCGATTGGTGTCAAGGTCAGCTCATCGTTGGTGTTGGTTGCAAACGCTCTGTTTGCACGCATGAACGCCATCTCCATAGGAAGACCAGCCTCAACGCTGACACCGAAATCATTCTTGAACTGTTTCTTATCCAACCGCAGCTTGTAGAGCTCCAGCAAGAAGCGATAGCGCATGAGGTCGGTTTTGCCCAGCGTTGTCTTTCCCATGATGGACATATCGCCTCGTTCAATAGCGGCGTTGTACTCTTTGATGCTGAAGTTGTTGACGTATAGGCTCCCGTTAAGGTGGGTGATGGAACCGCTGCCGATTGCAGGATACTCTTCGTAATTTACCTGGTATTCGTCAATTTGCAGTGTATGATCAGCATCTTTATTGGGATTGATGCGGTTAAATGTCCACAGTGTTGTGCGCTCGAACAACGAATCATCGCCATCGGCAAGCACGCCATCAAGAATTTGGTAGTAGCGGTATTCGCGGTTGTAATCCATTTTGCCCAGCGTTGCAGCCATTTTGCGGGTGGTGGCAGACGAAACATACAGTGGAGAAAACGTAGTTTGTCCGCAGCCGCACGATGCCACCTTTTCCAGGTCGCTCAACAGAATATCTTCGGTCTGAGACGGAAAGTTGAAGATCATATCAACGTTGAGCGATTCGAAGTACGGGTTAGCTTCAGCTATGCGCTCCAAGATTTCATCGCCACTGCCGTATTTATCGTAGCGATCCATCTGCTTGAGCAAGGTGTCGTCGAAACTCTGAACGCCCACCGAAAGACGTTGAACGCGACCCTTGAGCTTTTCGAGATAGGGAAGCGCCAGGTGATTTGGGTTGGTTTCAGATGACACTTCTTTGATATTGAAGTTGTCACGCGCAAGGTCAATGGTTTCGCAAAGTTCATCAATCATGATGGTGGGCGTGCCGCCACCGATATAAATGCTTTCGAAATCGTAACCCTGATTCTTGAGCATCAACATTTCTTTACGCATGTTTGCGAAATAAGGAGCGGCAACATCTTCGCGAAACGCGTAGCGGTTGAAGCTGCAATACGGGCACAAGCGCTGACAAAAGGGAACGTGCATATACAGCATGTACGGTTGACCTGGGTTGGGATCAGGCATCCGAGTCTCATCGGTAGGTATAAGCGAAAGGTGCTGCTTCGTCATAGTTTTAACAAGGCGCGAAAGCATGCGCTCAGATAGCATGGTGTCTCCTACTCATGTATAGGTTTATATGCCTATAGTAAGGCTTCTTGAATATTTTGCACGCGTCTTCACAGTTGTGATTGATCTGAATCATATAATGGGAGGACACAATAATAGGGCCTCTACAAAGTGCGGAGATGCGATGCTTTCATAGCTGATAGCAGAGGTGACCGACGTTGAATACAAGGTCGCTGTTGAAACAATCAAACCAAAAAGCTGGCTGAAGACGGTATCGGCCTTTGCTAATACTGCTGGCGGTACCGTTTTTTTGGTGTAGATAATGACTCGCATACTCTAGTGGGTTTGGAGGACCCTCAAGGTGATGTGGAATACATCACTCGCTTGATCCGCGAACGCATTGATCCGCTGCCGCGCTTTACTGTTGACGCTTTCGAGGAAAATCCTGGGAAAAAGCTCGTTTCTGTGCATGTCGAACCTGACATGCAAACGCCTCATTACTACCGCGCAGATGGACGCTGTGAAGCTTTTATTCGTGTCGGAGAGTCGAGCGTGGAGGCACCAACAGAAGTTCTTAATGAATTGGTGTTGAAGGGAGCAAACCAAACTTACGATGGGCTTTCTACTGACATTTCTTTAGGTAATGCAAGCTTCACTGTTTTAAGGGCTACTTACAAAAAACGAACGAACCTTGCTTTTCGGGATAGCGATTTCACGTCTTTCGGGCTTGTTGATGGTTGTGGAAATCTAACCAATGCTGGTGCGCTTATCGCCGACGAAGCCCTTGTTAGGCACTCGCGCGTCTTTTGCATGCGATGGGATGGTTTGTTTAAGGACTCTGCGCTCGACGATGCGGAATATAGCGGTGGTCTTCTGATTCTCCTGCGAGAAGCTGAGGCGTTCATTAAGCGACATAACCGCCTATCCTGGGAAAAGACGCCTGATGCGAGAATCGATAAGCCTAGCTACGCGGAACGCGCGGTAACAGAAGCTCTCGTAAACGCTCTTATTCACCGTGACTACTTAGTCCTTGGGAGTGAAGTACATATCGACATCTTCGATGATCGTATGACAATCAGCTCTCCTGGCAGCATGCCGAAGAGCGGACACCTTCCTGAGAGTGTGTTAGACGCCGACATCGAAAGCGTTCGCCGCAATCCCGTTTTAGCTGATTTGTTTCAGCGCATGGCTTTCATGGAGCGACGAGGTAGTGGTTTGCGCAAAATCTGTCACGAGACCATGATCAAGAGCAATTACAAAGAAGAGTTCCTGCCCAGGTTTGAAAACGAAAATGGATTCTTCCGCGTCCTCTTATGGGACATGAAGTATGTCGAAATTGATATGAGCCCCCAAGTCAGCCCCCAAGTCAGCCCCCAAGTCAGCCCCCAAGTTTTTGCTGTCTACGAAGCGATTGGCGCCCAGTCTCTTTCCGCTATAGAAATAATGACTATACTCGGGTTTTCTGACAGAAAGAGTTTTCGCAAAAATTATCTCAACCCCGCCCTTCAGACTGGTCTTATCGAACCTACGATTCCCGACAAGCCAAATAGTCGCTTGCAGAAATATCGTCGCACACAGTAAAAACGGTCAGCCACCGAATCCGTTACGTGATCTGAATCCCACCAATAGCAGGGGTACTGACGGTTCGCCTCACTCACCGCGCCCGTCCTTTGGCGCGGTTTCTTTCCTGCATCTTTATCCAATCTTAATACCAGCGTTCTGACCTTTAGGTCGCGTTAATCCCATTCTGCTTAAGCTTGAAACGATCTTGGAAACCTAGGCGATCGCATAGTGCCGCCGCAATGAAAGGAAGACGATGGAGACGATGGCTGGCATCATCGGCGTTATCAGTATCGCTGCGATGCTCTACCTCTTTTATGAACTGCTCAAGGAGGACGACGAACGATGATCAACGAACTATTCGAATACGGCGTGTATCTAGCGTTGCTCGTCGCGCTAGCGATTCCGCTGAGCGGCTATATCAATAAAGTAATGGCAGGCGAGAAGACACTGCTCGGCAAAGTGTTAGTTCCAGTTGAAGGATTCATTTACCGCACAACGGGTATTGATAAACAGGAATCCATGAACTGGAAGCGTTATGCAGTGAGTGCCCTTGTGTTCTCGGCGCTTTCGCTGTTGGTACTGTTCATCATACTCATGGTCCAAGGAGTGCTGCCTGGAAACCCCGAGGGGCTCGAAGGCATGTCATGGGATCTTGCCTTGAATACGGCGATCAGCTTCTTAACCAACACGAACTGGCAGGCATACAGCGGCGAAAGTGCACTGAGCTACTTCTCGCAGGCAATTGGCCTCACCGTGCAGAACTTCGTCACACCTGCGGTTGCTATCGGTGTGTTGTTTGCGCTGTTCCGCGGTATGGTGAGCAAGGGAGAAACGGGTCTTGGTTCCTTCTGGGCTGACATAACTCGTGCAGTTCTTTACATTCTTATTCCCCTTTGCCTTATTTCAACCATGATTAGCATTTCGCAAGGCTCTCCCCAAAACATTTCAGACTATCAAACAGTCAGCCTCGTTGAGCCTGTTCAGCTTGACGATGGCACCCAGGTCGACGAGCAGGTAGTACCCATGGGCCCGCAAGCAAGTCAGGTTGCTATCAAGCAGCTCGGCACCAACGGCGGCGGCTACAACGGCGTGAACTCGGCAAGCCCTCTTGAGAATCCGACCCCCCTCTCGAATCTCATCCAATGCTTGTCACTGCTGTTGATTCCTGTCGCTCTTGCGTTTAGCTTTGGGCGCTTCGTGAATGATCGTAGGCAGGGCAGGGCTATTTTCGCTGTCATGTTCTCGATCCTGCTCGTTGCCCTGGCAGTTATTGCTTTCAGTGAAATGGCTGGTACCCCGCTGCTTGCGCAGGATGGCTCTGTCTACATGGGCACCTATGAGCAATCGGGTGGCAATATGGAGGGCAAAGAAACGCGCTTTGGTGTGACCGACTCATCCATCTGGACGGCGTTTACAACTGCTGCGTCAAACGGTGCTGTTAACGCCATGCACGACAGCTACACACCAATCGGCGGCATGATCCCCATGGTTCTCATGCAGCTTGGCGAAGTGGTCTTCGGCGGTATTGGTTGCGGTTTGTACTCTATGCTTGGCTTCGTAATCTTGACCGTGTTCATCGCGGGCCTGATG
>JAVWLC010000013.1:0-6591 GCA_036638175.1 Raoultibacter sp.
TGTTGCGCTCCATGGCTATACGCCTGCTCAAGGAACGCCTGGTGTGCGTAAAGCCGTTGCTGATTCGATTAATCGTCGCTTTGGGATGCAGGCGACACCTGCAAACATCTACATGACGGCGGGCGCGGCGGCTTCGCTCGACATTTCCATCAACGCGGTTGCTCATGCGGGAGACGAGTTCATCGTAGTCGCACCATATTTCCCTGAATATCGTATTTGGATTGAATCTGCAGATTGCACGTGCGTTGAAGTGTTTGCCCGCGCGGATGATTTCCAACTTGATCTCGCCGCAATCGAAGCTGCCATTACGCCGAAGACCAAGGGTATCATTGTGAACTCGCCCAACAATCCCGTTGGTGTTGTGTACTCGCTCGCGTGCCTGCAGGGGCTTGCTGATGTTTTGTATGCCAAGCAAGAGCAGTTTGGCAGCACTATTTATCTGATCTGCGATGAACCTTACCGCGAGATTGTATATGCAGGCATCGAGGTTCCGTATATCCCTGCAATTTATGACAACACTATCGTATGCTATTCCTACTCGAAATCGTTGAGCCTGCCTGGTGAGCGCATTGGATATCTCTATGTGTCCGAGAGGATTGCCGAGTGGCAAACCGTGTATGCTGCAATGTGCGGAGCGGGTCGAGCGCTTGGGTTTGTGTGCGCACCTTCGCTGTTCCAAGGAGTGATCGAGCGCTGCGTCGATACGCCAACCGATGTGGCTGCATACGCCGAGAACCGCGAATTGTTGACGCGTGGGCTGTCTGCGCTTGGCTACGAGTATATTGAGCCGCAAGGTGCATTCTACCTGTGGGTCAAGGCACTCGGGGGCGATCAAGAGGCGTTTGCCGAGCGAGCGAAAGCCCATGAGCTGCTGATTGTCCCTTCGACAAGCTTTGGATGCGATGGGTATGTCCGCATTGGCTACTGTGTGAGCAAAGAGACTATCGAGAACGCCATGCCTGCGTTTGCGGCGCTTATGGGAGAGTATCGGTAGGGTTGATTCTCGACAGAGCTGGTTGGATGTGTGGGCGTTGGTTCTTTGATTCGTCAGAAACATTGCTATATTTGCAAAAATATTGCATAATTTCATTCAAAATGAAAATATGCAAAAAGGAAAGCAATGGAAGAATTTCTCACATACCTAAGGGACACCCTTGGTTTGCGTCTCAATATTTCGAACTGGAAGTTACCAAAAAATACGCCTGTTTTTCTATGCAATGCGGCTGAGTATGCTCTCTGCGAAAGCGACGGTATCAGGTTTGTGGTTGCGCATATACGTGGAAAGCTTGCGCTTCCCGAGCTGAAGCGCATTCCCATACAGCTCGCAAGATATGTTGAAATGCCCGTGGTCCTACTCAACTCAGAAATCGATCCTCGACAGTGCAGAGCTCTTGTTGACAAGAGAATTCCTTTTGTTATACCAAACAAGCAGGTCTACCTACCATTTCTTGCTTTTGCCGCGACAGCGAAAGCAACAAAGAAAGACTACGATGGATCACTTTCCGCACGAGCGCAAGCAGCTCTTGTAACGCTTATTGCGAATCCTGCTATTTCAACCGCCAAAGAATTAGGTGAAGTATCGAAGTTGCTTCCGAGTGATGTAACGCGCGCTATTGATGAGTTGGCGCAACGGAACCTGATTGAGCGTAGCAAGGCTGGCAGAGCTGTTACCATAACCTGGGATGTCTCAAAAAACGCTTTGCTGCATACTGCAATGCCCTTGTTGTCCTCCCCTGTCGCACGCACGTTTTATGTCAAGACAACCGGCACAATTGCTCATTTGCCTGATGCGGGAGACAGCGCTTTAGCACAGCGATCAATGCTCGGTTTTCCTCCCATTGCCCAGAAGGCTATTGATCGCAAAGCTCTAAAAAATCTCGAATATGTCGAGGTTTTAGAAGGCGAAGTGGACAATGCGGACACCTGTGAAATTCAGGTTTGGAACTACAATCCTCTTGTTGCGGGTTTGGGCGCGGTTGATGATGTATCCTTGGCTCTCTCTTTGGTCGGAGAAGAGGACGAAAGAGTGCTTGATCAATTGAATAAGCTGTTTGGAAGTGATGATATATGGCAGTAAGTGGCGTTTACGGACTTGATCGCTTTCGCGATTACATGCTCGGCTTTGAGGATTGTTATACCGTTATCGGAGGTACAGCGTGTGACGTTATATTGCGCGATGCTGATCTTCCTTTCAGGCAGACTAAAGATATTGACCTCATTTTGCTTATCGAGAATCGTTTCCCTGAAATGGGTAAAGCCGTCTGGAAGCTCGTGAAGGATGGTGGATATCGATGTGGTTGGAAAAGTTCAAACGAGGTGCATTTCTATCGTTTTACCGAACCTACTACGCAAGGCTTTCCCTCGATGATTGAGCTTTTTAGTACCGTTCCGACTTTCATTGATGATGCCGAGGAAATCACTATTGTTTCGCTTCCCATAGATGATGAGGTTTCCAGTTTGTCGGCAATTCTTCTGAACACCGATTACTACGAATTTATGAAAAGCGGGCGTAAGACCGTCGACGGCTTGTCAGTGCTTGACGAAGCACATCTCATTCCATTCAAAGCCAAGGCTTACCTAGATTTATCTACCCACAAAGCGCGTGGCGAGCACGTGAATTCTGGTGATCTGAAGAAGCATAAGAAGGACGTGTTCCGTCTTGCACAGCTTCTTGGATTTGGACAGCGTGTTGAGTTGGTCTCATCAATCAAGAGCGACATGTCGGTATTTTGCGAAGCAGTTCGTCAAGAAGGAGTACCCCTCAAGCAGATTGGCGTACAGATGACGCTTGAAGAATCGATCGACTTGCTTTACAGCGTTTACGGTTTATGAGTGCGGCTTATTTGGTCTACGGCATGAGGCTTCTGTCGTAGTATGGAGATCTTGATTCGATGAGGTGATGATTGCTTTGTAAATGACGTAGAAGTCAAAAAATGAGATCTCATCAGTTGTCTTCGGTAATACCTAAAAGATCGAATAATTCTCGACGGGTGTGAATGCCGAGCTTTTCGTAAATGTGACGTACGTGGGCTTTGACCGTGCCTTCTGCGATGAAAAGATCTCGGCTAATAGTTGCCATTGTCTTTTTGCGTGCAAGTAAGCGCATGACTTCATCTTCGCGAGCGCTTAAGCGTGCTGCCTGGGAGAGCTCATTGCAGCGATCGGTGAGTCGTTCTGCTTCGGTTCCCTCTGTGCCAAGCGCCTTGCGTTGCGCGTTTTGTTTCCAGCGAGAGCCCAGCTCCTTCTCTGAGAGAGCGATGATCGAGGCGACGGCAACAAGAACTGCAACAGCAATTGTCAGCGCGGTTGATTGTGCTGCGGCAGGGAGTGTAGCTGCAGTAAGTGCCTCGGAGGTCAGCTGCCCGAAGACGGCAAACGCCTGCGAAGCATAAAACGGCGCGGCGAGCACGATGATGGGTACGCCAGCTCGATTGCTCATGTCGTAAAGCAAAAGCAAAATGAGAATATGCATAAGCGTGTAGCTGATAGAGATGAGGTAGCTTGAAGCGACATCACCGATAAGCGTTTGTGCGGGAATCAAGAGGAGACCGCAGATCATAAAGAGCATCGGCGCTTTATAGAAGCGCGCCATGACAATGCGGTCAGCAAAAAAATACACACCAAGAAAGACAACGGCCATAGCCAGCATGGTGGCAAGGGACGAACCTCGTCCTGCGCCCCCAACGAGTTGCGCTTGCCTCAGCCCGTAGGCAAACGAATAGACGGCAATCAGCGCAATGATCTTCCAGGGAAATGAGAAGGGAGGAACGGTGCGTCGAGGTCGCTCTGACGCGCTGAGTCCAGCGTAGGCCGAACGGATGCACCCGAAAGCTATGATGGGCAGGAGGACCAACATGACATTGAGTTGCTCGGGAGCCATTCCCTTGCCAAAAAAAGCGAACAAACCACCCAGTACATAGGCTGCAGATAGGTAGAGCAGCACGCGCAAAGAACTGAGGGGTGCATATATTTCGACATTCATAAAGGACAGTGCAATAAATCCGATGCCCCCGATACACGATGCGATAGTTCCTACGATTGATGCTGTGTCGCCAAACGCGGGTAAGGCAACGGCAAGCAGTGTCGAAATAATCATGCAAGTTGGTGCAAGGTAGCGCGTCGCGCGACACTCACTGAATGGAATGATGCGTTTTGCGCACGCGAAGACTATGAGAGCAAGTGTTACGTATCCAAGGTCGAAAATCATGTGACTCGATAACCCCATCGAGGGCATTGGCGTCATGGGGTTTGCGTAAAGAAGTTGAACCCAGGCACGCGCAAACCCAATGCCAAGAAAAGCGAAGGGAATGCTGCGGGTTATCTTTGTGGATTGTTCCATGCAAGCAATTTTACCTTTCATCCCAAGGTTATTGCATGCGTTTCCTTGTATTGCGAAGAAACGTTGTTGTGGCGAGCTTCATACCGTTGCGAAAAGGTACGTGTCCCGTACCAGTATGCTCCGTACGGGACACGATGACTCGGTGCCTAGAGCGCAGCGACGTAACGTCCTGCTTCGTACCCTGTTGTTATCGCGCGGCCAAGCGAGAGGCCGAGGATGTCCATAGGGTAATCAACGCCACCATAGAAGCCTCCACCACAGTTTCCGACTGCAAAAAGACCGGGAATGGCTTCGTCGTTCTCGTCGAGTACTCTGTTGTCGACATCGACAATTAAACCACCAAGAATTGCTGAAAGCCCTGCGTCTCCACGACAGATTCCGTAATAGGGGGGAGTATCCAGTCCTCGCATGAAGAGAGGGTTCTTACCAAAATCGTCGTCTTCACCTTTGGCGCAGAGCTCATTGTAGCGATTGACGCTTGCGGCGAACTCGGTAGGATCAAGCTCGAAGTTGTGACCTTTTTCGACACAGTAGGCATTAATTTTCTCGGCGAGTTCTTCAAACGTTGCGCCTTCGACAAAGTTTTCTTGTTTGCAAGTAGAAATATCATAGGTTTGCGGATCGATTGCCTGCCATTCGTTGCCCTGCGCTTCCCAGTTCGCATCTACAACTTGGAAGAAAATGCCTGCCTGATCGACCTTGTAGTTTGTTTCACGGAACCAAGGGCGCCAGTAGTTATTGAGGTTGCCCATAACTACTTCTTCGCACATGAATCGCTTGCTGTGGCGGTCGATGGCAAGAAAGGGAACATCAGCTCGGCGAGAGCGGGGATCGTGGATCATCTTGGTATGGTTGACGTCTTCAATGCGACCACCAGCCCACGTGCCCATGCGGTGCCCGTCGCCCGTTTTGTTGATCTGCTTGCGCCTGAGGCCTTTGCAGTCGGGAACGTAATAATGCAACATCTCGTCGTTATT
Organism: Raoultibacter sp.; assembly: GCA_036638175.1. GTDB lineage: Bacteria > Actinomycetota > Coriobacteriia > Coriobacteriales > Eggerthellaceae > Raoultibacter. The sequence continues at coordinate 5,317 of JAVWLC010000013.1, forward strand.
CTGATAATCGCCCGTGGCCAGAATGACGCCCTTTGTTGCTTTGAAGAGGACATATCCTTCATCGGTTTTACCGATGGCACCTGTAACCGCTCCGTCTTCTACCATGAGTTGTTCTGCAGGTGTTTTGTAGAAGAACTCTGCCCCTTGTGAAGCGGCTTGTTCAGCAAGGACCAAAGCGCAGGCGTTATGGTTGCCTTCGACATGGAAGTACGTATTGGCGTAGAGGCTGATTGGCTGCCCCGACCATTCGATGATGCGTTTGCTGGGCTTGCTTTCAACGCCAAGTTCAGCGGCGGCTTCTCCCCACCAGCGGACGGCTTCACTCGACTTATGCGCCCACACGTTGATGAGATCGCGATTCGCGCGATGATCGCTTTTGTGGATAACAAGCGAGACGGCCGCTTGAATCTGCGCCTCAGTGCATTCTTCCAGTACGATGCATGCACTCATGTTGCCTTGCGTAACAGGCGTTGCTTCTTTTTGTAGACAAGCTACGCTCGCGCCCGCTTCAAGCGCGGTGTGCACTGCTGATATACCCGCAACACCAGCCCCAACGACAACAATATCGAACTCTTTCGTATCGACAAAGTCGGTGATGGGCTCAGGTGGAATGAGGAACGCAGGCGTTCCGTCAGATGGCGCAGCCGTTGCTGTTGTTGGTGTTGCTCCGCTTGCAACTTGGCTGGGCGCGCATCCTGCAAGCGCTCCTGCTCCGAGCGCTCCAACGGCTGCGACGCCTCCGAGTTTAAAAAGATCGCGACGCGAAACCGTGGTCGCTTTGCTAGCTTTACTCATTTCGGTTCCTTTCTGTAATCCGCATTGCTGCGGCCCCTTACCCCTTGGGTCTTACAGAGAACCTTGCCAGCGATTCTTTCAGCGCACATCGACCAACGCAGAAATCAGGTGTTTATCTTTATAAACACCGGTATAAACCCTACCCCTGACCAGCGATAATGAATCAGTCCGGATACGTCGCTTACAGCACCGCTATCAAAGCGTCGACATCTTCCTCGCGGGTTGCCCAGCTGGTCGCAAAACGTACGACGGTGTGATCGGCATCGAGAGTCTCCCAGAAGCCAAACGTTGCATGCTCGGATAGACGCTCCATGTCAGCATTATCAAGCACGATGAATTGTTGGTTTGTTGGCGAATCAAGGTGCAACGTGTATCCCTTGCTCAAGAAGCCCGCTTTGAGTTTCATGGCCATTTCAACGGCGTGACGTGATATTTCGAGATACAGGTTATCGGTAAGCAGGACTTCGAATTGAATCCCAA